>WRCU01000339.1 GCA_009783805.1 Oscillospiraceae bacterium | reverse complement strand
TTTCCGCTGCGGAGTCCGGATTGACGCCTCTCACATACGAGCCGACGACCCACTCATAGTATTCAGCGTGCCCGGGCGTGACAGTCTGCGTCGTGATGCCCATAAGCGGCCTGCCGGCGATATAGCCGTGCTCGATCAGCCCCGTCGCGATTTCTATCGCGTCATTTATCGGGATCGCAAACCCGATGCCCTCCACGTCGCCGCGAATAAGCTTCGCCGTGACGATGCCTATGACCTCTCCGTCTTTGAATATCGGGACGGCGCCCGTGTTGAAACTGCCCCACATGTCGGATAGGTTCATGACCCCCGCCGAGTCTTCGCCCATGAAGGCGCTGAGGTGCACGTCCGAGATGTCCGGGTACTCATCGAATATCTCCGCGACCGATCCGACCTCGGGGTCGGTGTCGAAGATGAAGTAGTAGGAGCCTCCTATCTCCTTCAAGGCATAGATGTACGTGGCCCCCACGTTCTCCGCCAGCAGCCGTAGGCTGTCCAGGACCGCGGGATAGCCGGGGTCCGACTCGATGTCCTCAGGCCCGTTGTACGAGTGGAACCTGTCCGCGTCGATGAGCGACCGGGCGGCGTACGAGGCGGACAGCAACTGCGACTCTATGCTCTCCTCCAGGATCGCGGTCAGGTCGTCCGTATTCTTCATGGACATGAGTATGGTTATCGCCAGGATGGCTATGGAGAAGCATATGACGAAGATGAGGGCGAACGACTGCAGTCTGCTCTTGGCCAACCCAACCCCCCCATCCGGCCCGATCCGCGTCATGGCGCGGCGGCGCGTCCGCGGCGATGGCCGCGCCCTGGCCGCTCGTAACAATATATATCCTGGCCGGCGCCAATGCAAGGGCTAGGCGGGTCATGTAAGCCAATACGCGGAGCCGTCCGGGGTCCTGTCCATGAACCCGTACTCGATGAGGTACCGCCTTATGGTGGTATGGTCCTCATATATCGGCTTCAGGACCTTGTTCACCTCCTTCTCGGAGTAGCGCCGCCCCCTCTCGAACTGTCCGGCGACGGTCTTAAGGACGATCAGCTTCCTCTTCTGCTTGGACGGCAGCTCCCGGAGCACCAGGGGCTCGGCCGAAGAGAAGCAGGCGTCCAGAGCCTTCCTCTCCTCCTCCGCCGTCGCCATGTACCGCTCATCCACCATCCTGGCCCCCCCGTGTATCTCGGCCCCCCACTCGCCCGAGGAGTGCTCGGTATCAACCATGTCCTTTATGCCGGCCAGCAGCATGATGATCCCCTCGACCCTGTGGGGCTGGACGGCGTAAGTCCCCTTCGGGGAGTTCCTGTCCTCATGTATGACGTCCGCGGTGAGGAGGGGCTTTAGGTGATGGTATGCCTGGCCCGTGGACTTCAGGCCGCGGCGCTCCACCAGGCCCGCCACCGTCAGGGGCTGCCTGAGCAGCTCGAGCAGGATGCCCAGCCTCTCGCCGCTGCCGATGCACGCCAGCACCTTCTCGGCCGTCCGGTCGGTGATGAGCCCGATCAGCCCGTCAGCCGATATGTCGTCCCGCACCCAGGTTGACTGGCGGCCCCCGCTGGAGAAGACGCCCATGTGCGTGACCCTGCCTATGTCGCCGCCGCGCGCGCAGCTGTCCTCCAGCCTCGACAGCACGCCCATGACGGCCGGGTCGGGGTGCATCCCCGGCATCTTCGTTATGTGGCCCTTGTCCCCCCCGGCTTCCGGAGCTCCGCCCAAACCCGCCGCCCTCGTATCCCTCAAGCAGCCGGCCATCTCGCTTATCATTTCCTTCAGCGCGTCGATCTCCCTGCCGTAGTCACGGTCCATCTCGCCGCCCCGCCAATTCTTAATGACGTATTCGGGCCGTAGCCCGTCCTCATTATTGTCATTGCATATATGGATTATGTCAATACGTAAATACGTAAATACGCAGATACATACAGCCAACCCGCACCGTCCAAACGCGCATTTGACATCCCCTCGGCGGAAAACTAACATACGAGGTCCACGGAGGTGATCCCCTATCATACGCCTCGAGGGCATATGCAAGACGTTCCGCGTAGCGAAGAGGCAGGCGGGGCTGGGCCAGGCGGTCAAGGCCCTGTTCTCGCGCGAGCGCGAGACCGTGCATGCGCTGCGTGACGTCAGCTTCGAGGTGGGCCGCGGCGAGATGGTCGGCTACATAGGCCCCAACGGGGCGGGCAAGAGCACGACGATAAAGGTCATGTGCGGGATACTCACCCCCGACAGCGGGGTCTGCGAGGTGGACGGCAGGGTCCCATGGAAGGACAGGGTGGCCCACGTCCGGGGCATAGGGGTCGTGTTCGGGCAGCGGAGCCAGCTTTGGTGGGACGTGCCCGTCGCCGACAGCTTCGACCTGATCAGGGACATATACCGCGTGGGCCGGGCCGACTACGCGAGGAACCTGGGCGAGCTGACGGAGCTATTGGACCTGGGCGAGATCATCAAGACGCCCGCGCGCTCCCTGAGCCTGGGCCAGCGCATGCGGTGCGAGATAGCCGCGTCGCTGCTGCACGG
>WRCU01000338.1 GCA_009783805.1 Oscillospiraceae bacterium | reverse complement strand
TGTCCGGGAAGGCGATCTCGCCCGGCACGTAGCCGATCAGGCGCTTCACCTCCTTGGCGTCGTCCCAAGCGTCGAGGCCGCAGACCGTCACCTTGCCCCCCGTGGGTCTGATGAACCCCATGACGGCGCGTATGAGCGTCGTCTTGCCCGCCCCGTTGGCCCCCAGTATGCCGACCGACTCCCCCTCGGCCACCGTCAGGTCCAGGCCGAACACGCCGCGGCCGCCGCCGTAGTCCTTGGTCAGCCCCTCCACCTTGATCGCCGGGAACGCCGCCCCGCCGCGCCCCGCGCTCATATGGCGCCCCCGTAGTCCGCCCCGCCGGCGTAGTAGGCCATGAAATGGTCCTCCAGCGTGACCTTCATGTGGCTCAGCCGCGTCACCCAAAGCCCCGCCAAAAGCGAGACGAGCTCGGATACGTCGCGGTCCAGGCATTCGACCACTGCGCTTAGGCCCTCCGAGTCGGCGGATTCCACCGCCAAGCGGCCCGAGGCCCCGCCCATTACCATGAAAGCGTCGAACGACGCCCTCGAGCCGAAACCCAGGCCGTACCTCTTACGCTCCGCGTGCCGCAGCATGTCCGCCTCGAACAGCGTGACGACCCGCCCTTCCTTGATGATCGCTATCCTGTCGCACGTCGTATCGATCTCGTCGAACATATGGCTGGACAGCATGACGGTCTTCCCCTCCCGCTTACGCTCCTTGACCAGGTCGACGAAAGCCGACTGCATGAGCGGGTCCAGCCCGCTCGTCGGCTCGTCGAGTATGAGCACGTCCGGGTCCCCCACGAAGGCGGTGACGATGGCCAGCTTCCGCCTTTCGCCCAGGCTCATGGCCTTCACGTCCTCGCCCGGGTCCAGCATGAACATGTCCAGCAGCCTGCGCAGCGGCCATTCCGCCCTCAGCCCCTTCATCCCCATGTTCATCCGGATGAACTCCCAGCCCGTAAGCCCGGCCGGCAGGGCTATCTCGCCGGGGATGTAGCCCACGCGCCGCATGCTCTCATGGCAGTGGCGGAACGAATCCCTGCCGAAGATGCGCGCGCTCCCTTTCTGCGGCCTCGAGAAGCCCATCAGGTGGCGGATGGTGGTCGTCTTCCCCGCCCCGTTCGGCCCGAGGAACCCGAAGGCCTCGCCTTCGGCGACCTCGAATGAGACGTCGAACACGCCCCGCCCGTACCCATAGTCCTTGGTCATCCTGTCCAGCTCTATGACGGCCATCGCCGCGTCTCCCCGTTAATTGACAAATAAACTATTTGACCATACAATTGCAAATTAATGGACAAGTGTTTATAAGTCAACCACTTAAAGCGCCATAATGTGGCCACCGTTCGTAAGATAGGCGACAGTCGGCGGTTGCGATGCCCTTTATTAGCCAATGCGAGTGCGATTGTACTAAAGATGCGCCAAGGAGGAAGGGCCATGAAAGCCAGGAAGGATGACCATCGGTCCAGGTACACGCAGATGGTGGTGAAGGACGCCCTCCTTAAGCTGCTGGCCGAGAAGCAGCCCAACAAGATAACCGTGTCCGAGCTGTGCCGATCGGCCGGGATAAACAGGGGCACTTTCTATAGTCACTTCTACGACGTCTTCGACGCCTATGAGTGCATAGAGAACGACTTCTTCGCGGAGGTGGGCGCCAAGCTCGAGAACATCAAGAGCGACGACATCGACCGCCCCTTCTTCCGGGAGATAATGCTCCTGATATACAAGCATTCCGACCTGGTCAGGCTGATCATAAGCGAGAAGGCCAGCAGCGACATACTCAAGCGCATCATCGGTTTCGTCCGCGCCAAGTTCATAGCGGAGTGGTCCGAATCATTCAAGGGCCACACGGTGGTCTTCCTGAACAGGGTTTTCACCTATATAACGAACGGCAGCATCGGCATGATCTCCGACTGGATCACCGACGGGATGCGTGAGCCGCTCGACGACGTCAGCGAGGCCATCGCCGAACTGAACGACCTCATCATAAACGAGTACCTGAGCCGCGACCGCGGCGCCGGGGGCCGGCAGGCGTAGCCCGGCCCGCCAGGGGTCCGGCGGGCGTAGCCCGGCCCACCAGGGGTCCGGTGGGCGTAGCCCGGCCCGCCAGGGGGCCGGCGGGCGTAGCCCGGCCCGCCAGGGGTCCGGCGGCCGGCTTGCGCGCCTTACTCCCCTCTATCGGTCAGCACGAACTTTACGGTCCCCTCGGCGGCCACCTCGCCATTGACCTCGGCCTTGACCTCCGCCGCGTACAGGCCCATCTTCGACGAAACCAGGCGCGCCCTCAAGGTCAGCGCGTCCCCCGGCACGACGGGCCTGCGGAAGCGCATCTTCTCGATGCCGGCCAGCATGCCCAACCCGCCCGCGCCCCCCCCGCCCGTGGCCACCATGATGCCGGCCGCCTGAGCCAGGGCCTCCACGATGAGGACGCCCGGCATGATGGGCCTGCCTGGGAAGTGGCCCTTAAAGAACGGCTCATCGGCCGAGACGTCCCTCAAGGCGACGACGCTCTCCCCGGGCGCCAATTCCAGCACCTT
>WRCU01000337.1 GCA_009783805.1 Oscillospiraceae bacterium | reverse complement strand
GCCATCGGCCATAATGGGGAAGGCCAGTTCCGAAGCTGGTCAGAGGCCCTATTAGACGTAAGCGACGATCGGCCCGACAAGCTGACGAATGGATGGATGAATATTTTACTTCGGATGCCGGAGGTAAAATATGAATATGATGGGTTCTATGAAAGGTTAAAAGGATTGGTCAAGTATTGCCCAGAGCAAAAGCGTTTGATCCATTCCGACCTGCTGTATCAAAACCTCCTGGTCGATGACGGAAATGTAAGCGCCGTCTTGGATTGGGGTTGCGCCATGGTCGGCGACCCGGCATACGACTTGGCGATATTCGTCTTCTTTGAGCCTTGGTACCCTGCTTTCAGCGTAGTGGGTTTGATCGGGGAGATGCGGCGATCATTCTTGGGACAGTCACTAGTCAATGGGCGGAACCTGAGGCAAAGGATTGCCGCCTATCAAATACACTTGACACTGGCCAATGTAGCCTATTGTCTATGTTCAAGCGGTAAGCATGACCATAACGTTCACATTAAGAGGATGGGTGATATCCTGGCATGCACCGACCTATATCAATGACGTGAACCTTAACTCATTCCCGCAATATGGCGTCGATCGTGTGCCTGGCCTCACGCGCGTAGTCGCCGGACCCCCAATCGTATGATATCGCCGCCTTCCACAGCGCCCAGCCCCTGGCCCTGTCCATAGTCCCCCCATCGCAGCCCAAGGCCTCGAGAAACCTGCGCTTTGCGGGCCCGTCGAAGAACGTCCAGGCCATCACGTAGTCGCAGGCCGGGTCGCCCACGCCCATTATGCCGAAGTCGATGACCCCGCACAGCGAGCCTTCGCGCACCATTAAATTACTGACGGCCACGTCGCCGTGAACCCATACCCCCTCCCCATCCCAGCGCGCGCCGAGCGCGGCGTCCCACATGGCGCTGAGCCGCCCCGTGGGCAGCCTGTCCGCCAGATTACGGAACGCCTCCCGGGCCTGGCCGTCATAGACCGACAAGTCGCCGCCGCGGTGGAAATTGTGCGGCCCCGCCAAAGGCGCGCCCGCCGTGTCGATGGCCTGCAGCTCCTTAAGGAACCCCGCCAAGTCGTATGCGAAGCGGACCTTGTCCCCCACGTTACCGTCATCGGCGGCTTCCCCTACGATGTAGCCGGTCACCGTCCATGGGAATGGGTAATACGCCGTCGGCGCCCCCCTGGCGAGGGGCGAAGTGATGGGAAGCGATAGATGCCGCCCAAGCTTCGGGAGCCAAGCCCATTCCTTCTCCGCCTGAGGGGCGTACCCCTCGGAGCTGGGCAGGCGCATCAGCATATGGTCGCCCAGACGGAACGTCCGGTTGTCGTTGCCCCCTTTAGCGATGGGCCTTACGGGCAGGTCAGCCCATTCGGGGAACTGCTCGTGTATCAGCCTCCTGGCGACCCGCTCGTCAATGACCAATGATCAGGATCCTTGTTTGCCATGCCGTATCGTTCGCGTATCATGTCGGTCCGCATGGCCTGACTCTACCGCCAAGCATCCCCCTCACTTCGCGCGCAGGGCCGAGAGCATGTCCTTGAACCTCATCTTCTTGCCGTACAGCAGCACGCCCATGCGGTAGATCTTGGCCGCCAGCCACAAGACGCCCAGGATCGCGGCCGATATGGTCACGACGGATAACGCTACCTCCCACGGGGGCACCTCGCTGATGGCTATCCTCATGTACATGACCATCGGCGCGGTCAGCGGGAAGTACGAAAGGAAGACGGCCAACGGGCTCGACGGCTGGAACATGCATGAGAAAGTCGCGAAGAACCCGATTATCACCAGCATCATGACCGGCATCGAGGCCGCCCCCGCTTCCTCCATCCTGCTTACCATGGAGCCGGCCGCAGCGTTGAACGAGGAGTAGAGGAAGAACCCGAGCACGAAGTAGACCACCATCATCGCGTACGTCGGGATCGATAGGCTGGAGAAGTCGAAGTTGAGGCCCCCGACGTCGATCCCCGAGCCGCCCGCAGTGGCCGAGGCCACCCCGACGAGGATGAGCGCGGCGAACTGCGATATGCCGAGCAGGCACATCCCGACCAGCTTGCCCACCATCAGCGTGAACGGCCTCACGGACGTGATGAGGATCTCCATGACCCGCGTGCTCTTCTCCACGACCACGGACGTTATCACGTACTGCGAGTAGAGGATGAAGGCGAAGTACATGACGAAGATGCATATGTAGACGGGCATGAAGACCTCGATCATGCTCTTGCCGGTCTCCTCCATCGTGACGGTCAGCCTGCCCTCGTAGGCCGCCACGACCTCGTCGGGCAGTCCGTACTCACTGATGAGGTAGCGGAAGTACGAGTCCCTGACCATGGCCCCGATCTCCAGGCCGCCGTCCCCGTCCATCCCTATCTGCTTGATCGTGGCCTCGAAGTCCGGCAGGCCGTATGCGTTCATCCCCTTGAAGGCCAGCAGGCAGTACAGCTCACCCGCATCCACCCTCTCGCGCAGGGCCTCGGCGGACTCGCCGCCGTCGGCCAACTCCAGGCCGTACCCGCCCGAGAAGGCCGCG
>WRCU01000336.1 GCA_009783805.1 Oscillospiraceae bacterium | reverse complement strand
GCTTCGGGAACTACTACCTAGGCCGCAGGGCCCTCACCGTGCTGAGGATCGCGATCCCCTCCTTGGGTGGGGCCTGGTTTTGGGCGGCCTACATAACCCTAGCCTCCACGTTCATCCTCCCCAACCTACTGCCGGCGAACGCCTTCACCGCCTACATAAGGCATGTGGGCGACTTCTGGCTGGGCATCTTCTTCTACTCGTTCCTCATGCTGCTTTCCGTCGACGTGGTCAGGCTGGCCGTCTCCTTCGTCTCAAAGGTGCTTTCCAGGGAAGTCGCCTACGGCCCGGCGTTCCAGCTGGCCTTGGGCGCCGTCGTGGCCCTTTCGACGCTGTCGCTGACGGCTTACGGCACCGTCCACGCGAAGAGGATCAAGGTCCACCAATATGACGTCCGCATCGGGAAGGAGGCGGCCGGGCTCACGGAGCTCCGCGTCGCCCTAATCTCGGACCTCCACCTCGGCACGCAGTACGGGCATGACGAGGTCAGGAAGATAAGGCTGCTGCTGGATGAGGCCGAGCCGGACATACTGATCATGGCCGGCGACATATTCGACGGGAACTTAAATGCCGTCCCGCACATAAACAAGGTCATGGACGAGTTCCTCGCGATGGACTACAGGTACGGCATATACGCGGTGCTGGGCAACCATGACGCCGGGCGGACCGTGGGCGGGATTGTCGGCTTCCTCGCCGACGCCGGGGTGACCTTGCTGCAGAACGAGGCGCGCGTCATCGACGGGGCGTTCGTCCTGGCGGGCATGAACGATAGGAGCCCCATCGGGGGCCAGGGGGTGGGCAGGACCGACATCGGCCGCGTCCTGGAGGGCGCTGACCGCTCGATGCCCATACTAATGATCGACCATCAGCCCACCAAGTTCGCCGAGTCAAGCGCCGCCGGCGTCGACCTGCTCCTCTGCGGCCATACGCACAAAGGCCAGATATTCCCCATCAGCCTGATCACCGGGGCCATGTACCCCAGCGACTACGGCTACTACGCAAGCGACGGCTTGCAGGTGGTCATCTCATCCGGCATCGGGACATGGGGGCCGCCCATGCGCATAGGCAGCGACTCGGAGATAGCGATCATAGACGTCCGGTTCGGTTGATGGCCTTTATAGCCCGTCATTGCGAGGAGCGTCAGCGACGAATCTGGCCCGTCATTGCGAGGAGCGTCAGCGACGCGGCAATCCATTAATAGATTCTTCGCCTATCGGCTCAGAATGACAACCGTTAATTCATCTTACACCCTCCTCTTGTCGACCTGAGCCCTCCTCTTGTCGACCTGAGCCCTCCTCTTGTCATCCTGAGCGATAGCGAAGGATCCGGTCCGCCATTATTTATCCTCGCAATAACGGCATATGGATCGCCGCGTCGCGGAGCCTGAACTGTACGGGGTATACTGAGGGAAGTCAGGAGGTGGGCCATGCAGGCAGGCGGGTCATCGGTCGGGAGGTTGGCGGGGCTTATAAAGGCGTGCTCCGGCATGGTCTTCTTCGGCGGGGCGGGCGTCTCGACCGAAAGCGGGATACCGGACTTCCGATCCGAAACCGGCCTTTTCATGGCAAAGTCGGAATATGGCAGGACCCCGGAGGAGCTGCTCTCGCACTCCACGCTATGCGCTGACCCAGAGGCCTTCTTCGGTTATTTTTTCAGGCATCTCATCCATGCGGGGGCCAAGCCGAACGGGGCCCACAAGGCGCTGACCGCATTGGAAGGGATGGGCAAACTGAGCGCCGTCATAACGCAGAACATAGACGGCCTCCATCAGGACGCGGGCAGCGGGCGTGTCATCGAGCTCCATGGGTCGGCCCGACGCTACTTTTGCGTGGGCTGCGGCGAGGCCTACGCGCTGGAAGGGGCTTTGCGGCTGTACGAAGCTTCCGGCGAACGGGTCCCCTTATGCGGCATATGCTCCGGGACGGTCCGCCCCGACGTGGTGCTCTACGGCGAGCGGCTGGACGGGCGTGCAATGCGGGAGGCCGCGGCGGCGGTACGAGACGCCGACCTGCTCGTGGTCGGCGGCACCTCCCTGGCCGTGTATCCGGCGGCCGGATTGCTATCGCACTATACTGGGAAGGAAATGGTCTTGATGAACATGACGCCCACCCCGTACGACTCAGAGGCCTCGTTGATCGTGCGGGACCCGATCGGGGAGGCCCTGTCCTCCGCCATGGGGATGCTGGGGTGATTGAGGGGCCGTACATCGGCGGAACCATGATTTATACGGAATAGGCAGGCTTAATACATTATTAAGGCTAAGAAAGGGGCGCCGCGCCATGTATGTGATCGGGTTGAACGGCAGCCCTCGCAAGGACGGGAACACGGCCCAAATGCTGGGCTCGGCTCTTTCCGTGTGCGAGGCGGCGGGGTATAGGACGGAGCTGTACCAGGCGGGCGGCAGGGCGGTCTACGGGTGCAAGGCCTGCGGAGGTTGCGGGAAGCACGTCGGCAGGTGCGCGACGGACGATTGGGTGAACGAGGTGTACGCCAAGTTCTGCGAGGCGGATGCGATCCTGATCGGCACGCCGACGTACTTCGCCGACTTG
>WRCU01000335.1 GCA_009783805.1 Oscillospiraceae bacterium | reverse complement strand
CGATGGGGGGTCGGGCGAAACCGTGTCCGGCGGGGACGCGGGGGGCGGCGGCGATGGCGGCGGGGACGCGGGGGGCGGCGCCGAGGGCGGCGGGGACGCGGGGGGCGTACCGCCGGACATGACCACCTATGCTGACACCGAGCTGACGTACGTCTTCGAGCACCCCGCGGATTGGGTCCCTACCGACGGCTACGAGGGTGTGGACGCCATGATGGTGGCGCCCGACCTCACCAGCTTCAGCGTGGCGGTCACGGGCATCGAGCTGTCGATGGCCGGCTACACCGCGGAAGACTACCGCGAGGCGTACCGTGAGTACCTGCCCGGGATGGCCCTGGTCCGCTTCGGCCAATACTACGCGGCCGGATACCGCGGTGTCAGGATATCATTCACGAACGATGCGGGGGGCCTTTCGGTGCGGTACGACCAGTTCGTCTTCAGCGCGCATGGCCGGCAGTACATCCTTACCTTCGCTTATCTGGCCGACAAGGCCGACGCGCTTGCCGATACGGTTGAGGCCGTCGTCTCCTCGTTCAGGCTGCTCCCTTAGTCCCATACATCGGGGTGTATGGGAAAAATATTGATTTTTTCCAATAAATGCCGTATCCTTTTACCAAGGCGAACCCACTTGCGGAGGTAACGGAAATGGCAGCCATATCGTCCCGCCAACCCAAATGGCTCTCTACCGCCGTGACCGTCGGGGCGGTGGCGGCGCTCGCCCTCATCGGCTACGCCCTTACGCGGGGGCCGGAGCCCGTCAGGCCGTTCGGCACGGCCGAGGGATCTTCGGCCGAGGCAGGGTCCGAAGGGGCATCGGCCATCGGCGGCGGCGGGGAGGGCGGCTTCGGCGACGGCGGGGGGGCGGCGTCGCGGGCCGACGGCCCGCCGGCCGTCGATTTGGGCGGGCCGGGCGGATCCGGCGACGGCGACGGCCGCGACGGCGGGGAGGCGGACCCGCCCACGGCGGGGCAGGGCGTCGAGGGGGATCCGGGCATGGCCACGGACCTGGGCATACGCATATACATATCCGGCTGTGTGGGCGTCCCCGGCATATACGAGATGCGGGCGGGTTGCTCCCTCCACGAGGCGGTGGAGGCGGCGGGCGGGTTCACCGCCGAGGCCGACCGCGAGAACGTGAACCTGCTCTTCGCCTTGGATGACGGCATGTGGGTCAGGATACTGCCTAGGGTAGGCGCGGACGATCGGTCGGAAGCCGGGCCGGAACTCGACGCAAGCCCCGGTCCCGGATCCGGGGTGGGTGGGCCCGGCGACGGGTCCGGCGGCGGCGTCGCCGTGGGCATGGGCGGGGCGGGTCCCGGCGCCGCGGTAGTGCCCGCCGCCGACGGCGGCGGGTCGCCCGGGTCCGGCGGCGGGGCGGATGGGGCCGGTGGGGCGGCCGTGGCGAAGGACCCCACGGAGGCGCGGGACGGCAAGGTGAACGTGAACACGGCCTCGGCCGCGGAGCTGCAGACGCTGCCCGGGATAGGGCCCAAGACCGCGGAGGCCATCATAGCGCGGCGCGAGGCGTTCGGGCCTTTCGCCAGGACGAATGAGCTGCTCAACGTGAAGGGGATCGGCGCCAAGAAGTACGAGGCCATCGCGGGGCTGATAACCGTCTGAGCCAGCGCCCGTGCAAAGGGCCGCATTAGCTGGTATGATCAGGCGTACGGACGGCGTTTGGCCATCCGCCCGCCTTCTTGCGAGCGGCGGTCGGAACAGGCGGATAGGGGCGAGATGGGACGGTACCGCGGGCGTGGCCCGATAATCGTTAGGTTGGCGGCGGCTTGCGTGGCCGCCTCCCTCGCCATCGCCTCACCCACCCCTCCGCTCGGCGCCCATGCCTCGGCCTCCCCCTCCCCGCTCCTGGCGGAAGTGACGGCCCCAGCCTACATCCTGGTCGAGATGTCGACCGGCAAGGTGGTCCTGGAGCATAACGCCGACGAAAGGATGTATCCGGCCAGCACCACCAAGATCATGACCGCCATATTGGCCATAGAGAACATCAGGGATTTCAGCGACCAGGTGAAGGCCTCCCCGACCGGGGTGGACCCGGGGCCCGGCGGAATGCACATCAACATAGGCATAGGCGAGGTGCTGCCCGTCGGGGATGTCCTGGGCGCCATGATAGTGAAGTCCGCGAACGAGTGCTCGAACATCCTCGCCGAGCACATCGCAGGGTCCATCGCAGGGTTCGTGGGCATGATGAACTCAAAGGCGGAGTCCATGGGCCTCCGTGAGACCCACTACATGAACGCCCATGGGATGCACCACCCGAACCACTACACCACCGCCCGCGACCTGGCCACTATATCGCTCTACGCCATGGCGCTTCCGAAGTTCCGCGAGCTGGCCGTCATGACGAGGTACGAGATGTCGCCCACGAACATGCACAACACATGGGACGTCCTATACAACACGAACAACCTCCTATATGAGGACTCAGACTATTATGACCACGTCACCGGGGTGAAGACCGGCTATACCAGCCAGGCCCGGAACTGCCTCGTGGCCTCCGCCATCGATGGGGAGGGGGTGGAGTTCCTATGCGTCGTCTT
>WRCU01000334.1 GCA_009783805.1 Oscillospiraceae bacterium | reverse complement strand
GTGGGGCAAGGGCCGCGTGTTCTACTCGTCGCTGGGGCACCATGCGGACGTGATAGACAAGGGCCCGGCGCTGGCGACAATGAGGCGCGGCTTCCTATGGGCCGCCGAAAGCAAGGCCTAATCAACCGGTACGGAGGTGTCGTCGATGGGAAAGGTGAAGGTAGGCATCATAGGCTGCGGGAACATCAGCCAAATCTACCTGGAGAACTGCGGCAAGGTCTATAAGAATCTGGAGGTGGCGGCGGTCGCCGACCTCATCCATGACCGCGCCAAGGCCAAGGCGTCAGAGCACGGCATAGCCAAGGCCTGCACCGTGGGGGAGCTGCTGGCCGACCCCGAAATAAAGATCGTGGTGAACCTGACCATACCGAACGCGCATGCGGACGTATGCCTGAAGGCGTTGGAGGCCGGCAAGAGCGTCTACGTCGAGAAGCCCCTTTCGGTTTCCAGGGACGACGGGCGGAGGATCAAGGACCTGGCGGCCAAGAAAGGCCTCCTGGCCGGCGGCGCGCCGGACACCTTCCTAGGGGGCGGCATCCAGACGTGCAGGAAGATAATCGACGACGGCTGGATCGGCAGGCCCATAGCGGCCACGGCCTTCATGATGGGGCACGGGCACGAAACCTGGCACCCGGACCCCGAGTTCTACTATAAGCCGGGCGGGGGCCCGCTCTTCGACATGGGCCCGTACTACATACACGCGCTGGTGAACCTGCTGGGGCCCATCCGCAGGGTGAGCGCGTCCGCCAAGGCAGCCTTCGAGACCAGGCTCATAACCAGCCAGCCTAAGCACGGCACGGTCATCAAGGTGGAGACGCCGACCCACCTGGCCGGCACGCTGGATTTCGAGTGCGGCGCGGTCGGGACGGTCATCATGAGCTTCGACATATGGGGGCACACGTGCCCTTGCATAGAGATCTACGGGAGCGAGGGCACGATCAAGGTCCCCGACCCCAACACGTTCGGCGGCCCGGTGCTGCTCAAGCGCTACTACGACGGCGAGTGGGTGAAGATGCCCCTCACGCACGGCTACACGGAGAACGCCAGGGGGCTGGGCGTGGCCGACATGGCCAGCGCTCTGGTCAGCGGCCGCAAGCCCAGGGCGGGCGTCGACCTGACGTTCCACACGCTCGACGTCATGCAGGGGTTCCTGGACTCCTCCGACTCGGGCAGGAGCCACGTGCCGGAGACCAGGTGCGAGAGGCCGGCCATGATGCCCTCGGGGCTGGCGCTGGGCGAGATAGACTGAGCGGCCGGCGACGCCTACGGCAATGGGGGCGGGACGCGGCCGACGAAACGACGATGGGAGTGTAGATGATGGCGGGCAAGGAAGTGATCCTTACGTACGACGGGCTCAAGGACCTCGAGAAGGAGCTCGAGCTGCTGAAGAGCGTCAAGCGCATGGAGATAGCCGAGAGGATCAAGATAGCCATATCGTTCGGTGACCTTACGGAGAACTCGGAGTACGACGACGCCAAGACGGAGCAGGCCCATGTGGAGGGCAGGATCCAGCAGCTGGAGCAGATGCTCAAGAACGCGAGGGTCATCGACGAGGACGAGGTCAACACGGAGTCGGTGGGCATCGGATCCAAGGTGAGGATCCAGGAGGTGGGCTCCGACGAGGAGGAGGAGTACACGATGGTCGGGTCCACGGAGGCCAACCCGATGAAACAGAGGATCTCGAACGAGTCGCCGGTGGGCATGGCGCTCGTGGGGCGGAAGGTGGGGGACGAGGTCGAGGCCAGCGTCCCCAACGGCACGGTCAGGTACGTGATTAAGGGCATATCCAAGTAGGCGGAGGGGAGCCTTTGGGCATGCCCGAGGATGCCGCCTTGGACGCGCGGCGATACGGGGGTGGCGTTCTGGACCGCGGTGAGGCGCTGGAAATATTGGGTTTGCCGCAAGGGGCCACGAAGGCTGAGGTGGACAGGAAGTTCTCCCTCCTTTCGAAGGCCAGCAAGCATACCCTATACCTGGATGACGGCCACGAGGACAAGGTCAGGTTCGCGAAGGCGGAGGAAGCCTACATACTCCTGTCCAGGGGCTTTGAGCGGGAGTCCGCCGAGGAGGCCTACAAGGGCCTTTCCGAGGCCGAGAGGGCCAAGGCCCTAAGGCGCGGGAAGGCGGGCGACTTCCTCAGGTACAACAGGATAAGGATCGCCGCGGCGGCCATAGCGATCGCCGTCCTCCTACTGGTCGGGTATGACGTCATGAACAAGGGTGGCTACACGTTAAACTTGGTCATGATGGGGGATGTGCTGTCGGTCAACGCGCAAGGGTCCGAAGGCTCCCTTTCGGAGCAGATGGGATCATCCGAGCGCGTCTCCGTCTTCGGGGCCTACATAGCCAAAGGACTGGAGCCGGCCTTCGTCCATGCGGAGAGGCAGAAGCTAGTCACCAGGGTATCGGGGGGGCAGGCGGACCTCTTCATATGCGACTGGGCCATGTTCAAGGAGTATGACGACCTGGACGCCTTTGAGCCCATAGGCTGGCTGTTCGGGGAGTACGACCTGGACGCGGATAGGAACGGGATGTTCCGGCGCCAGGGGCCGGACGGC
>WRCU01000333.1 GCA_009783805.1 Oscillospiraceae bacterium | reverse complement strand
TTGTATTCCTTCATCTTGTCCATGTTGCCGAAGTAGTCGGGCCATTCCTCGTTCTTGATCGGAGGGTATTGTTCGCCCGCCACGCCCAGCGCCCCGTTGCCGCCGTTGAAGACCCAGTCCCCCGGGGGCATGGAGATGCGGACCAGCCTCATCCTCCCCATCTCGCCCGAGGCCTTCCAGGCGTCTATCTTGGCCTTGGCGTACTCGATCGCGGGGTCGGACCTCTTGTGGTACCCGACCATGTACAGCGTGCCGTTCGAGTCCGCCGTGTCCGCCAGCATCTGGCCGGCCTCTATGGAGAAGGCGACGGGCTTCTCGGTGAACACGGGCACCTTCGCGTTCAGGATGTCCGGTATGATCGCGGCGTGGTGGCTGTACGGCTGGGCCGCGACCACCGCGTCCACCTTCGCGTTTTTCAGCAGGTCCAGGTGGTCCTTGTACTCCTCCTTGATCCCGTACCGCGTCGCCACCAGGTGCCTTTGCTTCTCACGCGGCTCGGCGACCGCCACGACCTCGCACTCGTCCGTCAAGGTGACGTAGTTGCGCAGGTGCGCCTTTTGGCCCATGAACCCGCAGCCCACGAAGCCTATCCTCAGCTTCCTCACTTCCGCCATCGGCATTGACCCCTTTTCCGTCTTTGTATTTTTTCGTTCCGCATATAGCTTTACTTAACCATCGCTCTCTGCCTAGCGTAATATCCGGGTCCTCAACTGCCCAGCTCGCCGAACCTCGCCATTATGGCCAGCGCCGGGTCGATGGGCACCTCCGCCCTCCTCACGTCCGCGGGCACGCTGATCACGGGCGTCTTCCTGACGGCCTTGCCGGCCATGCCCGGCAGCCACCGGCGCTCGGCCTCGAGCATCTCCGAGGCCATCTCCCGTATCTCGCCCAAAGTCAGGCGGGCGGAGGTCAGGGGGTCCAGCGCGCAGGCGTGCACCAGCTTCTCCGGGTCACCCTCGAGCGACCCTTCGACGGCCAGCCTCTGCACGTTCACGTTCATCATGTTCATGGCGGCGCACTGGCTCGGCAGGGCGCCCACCACCGTCTTGAAGAGGCCGTTGGCGTCGGCGTAGATCGGCCCCTCGGCGCAGCAGTCCTCGGGCAGGTTCGATATCATGCCGCCGTTGCGCACGTTCCCGTTGAACTTGAACACCTTGCCCGTCTCCAGGGCCTCCATGATGTATGAGCAGTACTCGACGCTCCTGGCGGGCAGCGCCGCCGGCTCGTCGGCCAGCAGGTCGCGGCTCTCGTACTTTTCGGCCACGTGCTTGCAAAAATTGTAGTATGCCCCCGTCTCCCCGCCGAACCCGGGCTCGTCGCAGTAGAGCCTCAAGGCCCTCTCGGACGACCTGAACCATGGCAGGTACTCCGACAGGTGCCCGGTAGACTCGGTCATGAAGTAGCCGAACTGCCGCATCGCCTCTCCCCTGACTTTCTCGTTCACGTAATGGCCCGGGTCCTCGAAGCGCTCACGCAGCCTCGGGTAAAGGTCCCGCCCGCCATCCTCTATCTTCAGGAACCAGCCCATGTGGTTTATGCCCGCGCAGACGTAGTCGATCTCGCCTTTCGGCACGCCCACGTAGCCGGATATGAGGTCCAACGTCGTCTGCACCCCATGGCATAGGCCCACGGACCTCACCTTGGTCGTCCCCAGGGCCCAGCACAGCATCGCCATCGGGTTCACGTAGTTGAGCAGGAGCGCGTTCGGGCAGAGCTCCTCCATGTCGGCGGCCAGCCCCATCATCACGGGAATGCTCCTCGCGGCCCGGAAGATCCCGCCGGGGCCCATCGAGTCGCCTATGCACTGGTCGACCCCGTACTTCATCGGTATCTTGTAGTCCAGCTCGAAGGCGTCCACGCCGCCTATCTGGAAGGAGGCAATGACGTAGTCGGCGCCGCGGAGCGCGTCCCGCCTGTCCGTGGTCACGTAGGCCCTGAAGTCCAGGCCGTTCTCCTTGATGACCCTGTTCACGTACGCCTCGACCTGCCTCGTCCTCCTGGTGGACGGCGCCATGAGGGCGAACTCCGTGCCGCCCAGGCCTTCCGTCGCCATGATGTCGAGGATCAGCGTCTTGCAGAAGACCACGCTTCCCGCCCCTATGATTGCGACCTTCCTCATACGAGAGACCTCCCGATGGATTGGACTGCGCCACGCATTAAGGCACGGGGAACAGTATACCAATTATGCCTCGGCGCGGCCATCGCCATCGACCCGCCGCGCGCTCGGCGTCAGGCTACCCGGGCCTCCCCAACCCGCCCTCGATGAGCGAGGCGAGCTCCTTGGCCATGGCGGCTATGCGCCCTATGTCCGAACCCTCCACCATCACCCGGACGAGGCTCTCGGTCCCGGACGGCCTGATGAGTATCCTCCCGGCCCCGCCCAGCTCCCTCTCGAACTGCCGCCTCTTCCTTTCGATCGCCTTGTCGGTGGACGCCCTCCCCTTGAGCCCCGGGTCCACGGCGGCGTTCTCGATCACCTGGGGGTAGGTCCCGATCACCGAGGCAAGCTCCGACAGTCTCTTCCCCGTGTCCACCATCCTCTGGAGGACGAAGAGGGCCGTGAATATGCCGTCG
>WRCU01000332.1 GCA_009783805.1 Oscillospiraceae bacterium | reverse complement strand
GGGCCTGGGTATGGTCATTTTTGATCCTCCATTAATAAAGTCATCCTGAGCCTTAGGCCTGTCATCCTGAGCACCGCGAAGGATCTGGCCCGTCATTGCGAGGAGCCGCCGGCGACGCGGCAATCCAGTCTTCGCCTTCGCACTACGTCCCGTCATTGCGGGCCCTTAATGCCGTCATTGCGAGGAGCGCCAGCGACGCGGCAATCCATAAATAGATTCTTCGTCCTCGCCCTACGCCTCCAACACCACGTACATCGCGTCGCTGGGCAGCCTCAGGCTCACCCAGCCGTCCGCGCCCCGCGAAATGCCTTCCGTCCCGACGGCCTCGCCGTTCGGGTCCAGCCTGTGCCAGCGCGCCACCTTCCCGTTGTCCAAGGAGAGCGTGAGGTCGATGTCCTCGGAGACCCAAGGCATCCTGCCCGTCTTCGTGATGGCCTCGCCCTCCATCTCCCTGCCGGTGCGGCCGTCTTTTATCACCGCCGGCTCCGTCTCCATGCCGTCCGGCTTGAACACGCCGGCCACCTGGATGAGCACCATGCCCGAATCCCTTATGTCGGCGCCGTCCATAGAGACGGCGTACACGCTCATATAATCGTTCCCGCCGCATAGCCTAAGCCCGTCGAGCGCCACCTCGCCCGCCCCGCGCAAGAACCCGGCGAACCCTTTTGCCTTCGGGGCGTCCAGGGTGAAGGCGCGCCTGCCGTAGTCCATCAGCAGCTCGCCGGTCACGCTCCTTATCTGCCCGCCTTCCCTGTCTATGTACTTGCTGAGGTCCGCTACCTCCCTGCGGTTCCGCTCGGCGCCCAGCCTCACCTTCACCGGCCCGACCAGGAACGCGAGCGGGTCCGCCCCGCCTTCCAGATCGACGTCCCGGCCGTACAGGCCCTCGTCGCGTATGGGGTCATAGCTCTCGTCCTCCGGCAGCGCCGGCGTGTTCCTGGCCCAAAGGTCCTCCATCGTCCGCTCCTCGCTGACCACGGGCTCGCCCTGTTTTATATAACCGTTGCGGTACATGAGGGCCGCCGCCGGGAACATGCCCTGTATGGCGGGCACGTTGCTCGCCCACTTGAAATGGCCGCGCTCGAACTCGGGCTTGCCGTCGAACTCGTAGAAGTGGTCGTCGGGCGTGTAGTAGACGTCGCTGGTCGCGAACCAGTAGTAGGCGCTGACCCCCGTGAGCGACTGGTAAGCCGCGACCATGAGCGGGGCCTCCGACTGGAACTCCAGCGGGGGCACCCAGGTGCTCTCGGTAACGAGCAGCGGCGAGCCGGCTATCTGCCTCAGGTTGATCGGCAGCCTGCGCGGGTTGTCGACGATGGACCTGTTCAGCAGCCTGTCGCCGACGTCTATGCGCCAGCCGTTGCGCGGGCCGTCGTGTATGCCGGTGTAGTACCTGTTCACGGCCATGACCTCGTTCGCCGTGTACGTCCAGCGCTCGATGTCGTTCAGGCGGACGTAGTCCGCGGCCTTCCAGTTGTTCGCGTTGATCAGCTGCCTGCATCCCATGGACCGGTAGTGCCTGGCCGCCATGGCGTTGAAGTCGTACATCGTCCGGGCGAGGAAGCGCACCTCGTCGTTTATCCGCTCGCGCATGCCGCCTTCCTGGGGGACCGTCATCTCATATACCTTATGGATCCCCATGCGGCGCCCGGAAAGGCTGTCCTCCGGCAGCGATGTCCCGGCCCAGCGCCCCACGGCCAGCCCCAGGCTGCCGTACTCCCCGGCCAGCCAATCCGCGAAGCGGCTTTCCAGGAGACGCCTCTGCGCGCCGTGGATCCCGTTCGTGGAGCCCCAGAGCAGGCTGTCCTCATTCTGGATCTGTATGATGGCCAGCGCCGGGTCTTCGCACAGGGGGATGCCCGTGTATGGGTTCGTGCGGGTGTAGAGGGCCTTCGTCCATGCCCTATAGCCTTCCTGGAGCTCCTCGTTGAAGAAGAGGACCCCCCAAAGGCCCTGCTTCCCGGAATAGTCCTTGATACCCCAGTACGCCTCGGGGTCCACCCCGCCGCAATGGCCGTTATGCGGCCAGTAGGGCGACATCGTCACGTATATGCCCTGCTCCTTCATGGCCGCGACCAGCTTCCATGCCTGGTCCATATTCTCCTCGTCGCACTCCAGGATGGATTGGCCCGGCTTCTTGGGATTCGCGCTGCCGTGCATCCTCACCATGTTAATGCCCAGCTTGGCCAGGAAGCGCGCGTGCCTTTTAAGCTCGTCCATCGGCTTCCTGTGCAGCGTCGTGTTGTACGCCCAGAAGCGCACGGGCTCACCGCTCCCGAGCAGGAACCCTTCGCCGTCCTCGGACAGCCTGACGAACCCGGTTTCGCCGGCCACCCTCTCGTTCATGTGGCGAAGGTCCACCATGGTCCCTTCCTTGTAAGGGTCGCCGTCATACCTAAAGCCCCACATACCGTACCCTCCCCGATGCTTGATATTCCGCCCTTCGCCCTTCGCCCCTCGCCCCTCGTCCTATGTCCCGTCATTGCGAGGAGCCATAGGCGACGATGGATTGCCGCGTCGCTTCCGCTCCTCGCAATGACGGGATATGGATTGCCGCGTCGCTTCCGCTCCTCGCAATGACGGGATAT
>WRCU01000331.1 GCA_009783805.1 Oscillospiraceae bacterium | reverse complement strand
GTCCCGCCCACCTTCACCACGGTCTTCGAGATGACGTACCGGTACATTGGGACGCTCTTCGACGAGGCCTACTCCATGTACGTCGCATACGGCCTGAGGGGCGGCGGCGGGAGGGGGATACGCGTCGGGCACATGGGCGGCTTCGTGGGGCAGCTGCTGCTGCGCAGCGTCGACCGATCCGAGCGGGTGTACGCCGCCATGAGGTGCAGGGGATACCCCCTGCCCGCCTCCCCGGCGGGGGCCAGGCGGCTGGGGCCCAAGGACGCCGCGTACGTCGCCGCCACGCTCGCGGCCTTTACGGCGCTGCGCCTTATAGACATGGGCGGACTCATCGCCGACATGATCGGGGGGGCGTAAAGGCCATGCTATCGATACGTGAAGCCACCGTCATATACCCGGACGGCACGAAGGCCGTGGACGGCTTCAGCCTCGAGCTCGGGGCCGGCGACAGCGTGGCGCTGGTCGGCGCGAATGGCGCGGGGAAGACATCTTTGCTCCTTGCGGCCGTCGGCGTGGTCGCCTTGGCAGGGGGCTCCGTCGAGGTGGATGGGATAGTCTTAAGCAAAAAAACCTTAGGCAAGGTCCGGCAAAAGGTAGGCATGGTTTTCCAGAACCCCGACGACCAGCTGTTCATGCCCCTCATACGCGACGACGTCGCGTTCGGCTGCAGGGGCCTGGGCCTGGGCGAGGCGGAGACGGCCAGGAGGGTGGACGGCGCCTTGGACGGCCTGGGCATAGGGTACCTGCGCGACAGGTCCTCGCTCAAGCTTTCGGGCGGCGAGAAGAGGATGGCTGCGATCGCCACGGTCATGGCCATGGAGCCTTCGGTCCTGATCTTCGACGAACCCACGGCCTACCTGGATCCCAAGGCCAGGAACACGCTGGCCAAGGCCATGAGGGCGCTGGGCCACCCCAGGATCGTGGCGACGCATGACATGGCGTTCGCCTCCGAGGTCTGCGGCCGCCTGGTCATCATGCAGGAAGGGCGCAAGATGGCCGACGGCGGCATATCGATGCTGGGCGACGGGCGGCTCATGGAGGAGTGCGGCCTCGCCTGAGGGTCCTTTATAGGCGCGGCAATCTCGCCTTTGGCCGTCATCGCGAGCGTTAGCGCGGCGATCCAGCCTTAATGGATTGCTTCGTCGCAAGGCTCCTCGCAATGACGGACATGGATCCTTTGCGGTGCTCAGGATGACAGGCCAATGGCTTAGGATGACATAAAGGGTGTCATTGCGAGGAGTGCAACGACGCGGCAATCTCGCCTTTGGCCGTCATCGCGAGCGTTAGCGTGGCGATCCAGCCTTAATGGATTGCTTCGTCGCAAGGCTCCTCGCAATGACGGGCATAGGGGCTCCTCGCAATGACGGCATATAAGCAAGGGGGCTCAGTCACGCCAAGCCTCGGCCAGCCTCGATCGGTCGGCCTTGATAATGGCCGTCAGCCTCTCCGCCTTCGCCTCCAAGCCCATCCATGGGTTCGCCTCCGCTACGTACCGGACCCAATCGGCGGGAAGCGACCCGACCCCTCCGAAAGCGCCGGCCAGCCCGCCAGCCAGGCGCGCCGACGTGTCCGCATCCCTTCCGTTCAGGGCGCAATGCCTGACGGCTTCGCCGCCCCCCCCGCCCCGGGTGATGAGGAACGTCCCCAAGGCCACACCCAGCACCTCGGACGAGTTCCAGGTGACCAGCGCCTTGGTCCCGTAATGCTGCTCGTCCTGCATGGGTATGATGCCGCCGAGGATCTCTGACCAATACCTGCTGACGATCTCGCCGCAGTCCGCGCAGCCCTCCGCGAGGCCGACGATGGCCCTCAGCTCGCGCACGCTCCTTTCGTCCCTCGTATACCTGATCGCCGCCTCGACGACCTCCCCATGCCCTATGCCGGGGATGAGGCACGCCGCCACGGCGGCCGCGTACCCGGCGGCCGCGTCGCGCGGGCGGCCGTGCTGGTTGACCGACGAGACGTCGGCGGCCATGATGGCCGCCTTCAACGGGTCCCCGGCGCAAAGCAGCCCGACGGGCAGTATGTACATGACGGCGTTGGTCGCGTTGGCCTCACCGTGCCCCAGCTCCCGCTTGGGTATTTCCCTGAACATGTTGCGGTAGTAAGGGATCCTCTCTATGTGGTGTAGCCGGTCAATCCTCCTGAACGGCCCCCTCGCGCCGTTCTCGATAAGCCTGTCAAGGCGCGGCCAGTAGGATGCGAACACGTGCGCGTCCAGGTCGCCCCCGCATCCGAGGATGCATTCCAGCAGCAGGTCAGACAGGTACGTGTCGTCGGTCACCACCCCGACGTCCTTCGGGTCGACGCTGAACCCCCTGATGGCGTTCAGCTCCTCGGCCATCGCTTCTTCTATGTCCTCGAACCGCCTAACGTCCCCGTAGAGGCGCATGTTATCCTCCATGGGCACGCACTCGGTGAAGGCGCCGAACGCGTCCCCCACCGCCCCGCCCATCAAGGACCCGTAGACCCGGTCAAATAAATCCATATGATTACCTCCCAATCGTTGTTATGTGGCTTTCGTCAGTCACTCGAACCTTTCGCAGAACCTAACTAGAATAATGAAGATCCTTCGAGGTGCTCAGGATGACAGGCCAATGGCTT
>WRCU01000330.1 GCA_009783805.1 Oscillospiraceae bacterium | reverse complement strand
GGACAGGACGTTGTCCGGGGATGACGTACGGTCGGTCAGCGACGCCTTCGTCAGCCACATGCGCCTGCGCGGCTACGAGCTCAGGGATTCGTAGGGGCGCCGTATGCTGAACATGCGGTCACGGGTTCTTCATCGCCCTGCACCTGGGGTCGCATGACTTGTGAGCCGCGCACGGCCCCAAGGCCTCGCCGCGCATGGAGACCTTGACGTAGCTGCATTTGGGTATGCGCCCATCCTTTATCGCGTCGATCCTGTATAGGATAAGCCTCTTTATGAGCCCGACCTCCGGCTCGCCCGGGTCGGCGAAGGCCGCGCCCGTGAACTGGCATTTTCCGGGCTTGCAGCGGGGGCATCCCATGTGGCCCTCCTGCGCCCTGACCATCCTGACCGCATCCGCGGTTTCGGATGACAAGAACCCTTCCAGGCGATCGTCATACTGCACGTTCACCCTCACGGACCATCCCCCGTCGCCCGAGGCGCTGACCCTGCCCCACCGTTTGCCTTTATATTTTCCGCCCAGGCTCACCTTGCTCGCGGCCAGCCACTCCAGCATGCCCTCGGCGGCCCGCCTGCCGTCGCCGTCCTTTATCCCTTCCAGTATCCCGCCGGCCAAGTCGCCGTCCATGCCCATATACCCCCCCGCCTGAAAGCCCCCCGAGCCGTGCCCTCCGGCGCGCCTCACTTCGGGTGGGCCGCCTTCCTTACGTAGATCCCGGCCTTGGCGTCCTCATCCTTGATATGCGAGGCCAGCCAATTGATGACGGTCAGGTTCGCCCTGGCGGCCAACTCCCTCGTCGGGCCTATCTCCCCGTATGCCTTCAGCAGGCCGCCCACCACGTTCTCGCCGAAGTCCTCATGCATCCTTTTATGGGCGGCGTAGTCCGGGTACCCGCAGCTCAGGAGCAAGGCCTCCTCGTCGGCGAAGTGCCTCACGGTGTAGTTCCGCAGGAACTCCAATGTGTCGGCTATGCCTTCCGTCGACTCGCCTTCCTCGCATCGGCCGATTATCTCGCTGACCTTCCGGAAGAATCCGTGCCTTTGCATGTCTATGAGCGCGTTGCCCGTGTACAGCCTCTCATCCCACGCCATGCCCCACTCGAGCTCATAGACGTTCCTTAGGCCCGGGCCCTCGCCCGGGCGCAGCAGATGCTTACCCAGCATGCCTATCAAGGCGCCGGAGTCTATGGGCTTGCCCGTATGGTCGTTCATGCCGGACGCGAGGCACCCCTCTATTTCTTCCTTGCTGACCTTCGCCGTCATGGCCAGGATGGGGATGCGCCTCGCCTTCTCGGTCCCCAGCGCCCTTATCGCGCGGGTCGCGGCGTAGCCGTCCATGACCGGCATGCTGATGTCCATGAGTATCGCGTCGTACCTGCCCGGATCCTTGGAAAACATCTCCACGGCCATCATCCCGTCCACGGCGAAGTCCATGCCGACGCCCGTCTCGATGAGTATGGAGGAGGCTATTTCCCTGTTCACCTCCAGGTCCTCGGCTATCAGGATCGTCAGCCCGGTGAAGTCCTGCCTTTTTTTGGCTTTGGGGGCATCCTCGCCGCGGCCGTCCCCCGCGGACTCCGCGACGGCCGTCCGCAAAGCCTCCACCAGCACGGACGGCAGGAACGGGACGGGCACGCTTCGCCTTATCCCCGCCTCCTCCGCTCCGACCGGCAGCGCCCCCCATTCGGACATGGGCGCCATCATGATGACGCTGACGTCCCTTCCCATCTCCCTGAGCCTGACGGCGAACTCCACGCACGTCATGTCGCCCAGGTCACGGCCGACGAAGGCCAGGTTATGCCTGGCATCCAGGAACCGCGCCTCTTCCAAGGCCTCAGTCCCCCTCGCCGACTTGGCGCATTGGATCCCCAAGGACGCCATGACCCTGGAGGCGATGTCCCTGGTCTCCTTCTCCTCGCCGGCCACGAGCACCTTCACCTCACCGGGGTCCAAGTCCGCCAGCATGGCCTTCCGCATGGGCCGCTCGATGACGCCGACGTCCACGGCGAACCGGAAGGCGGCCCCCTTGCCCAGGTCCGACTCTATCGTCAGCGCGCCGCCCATCCGCTCGACCATCCGCCTTACGGTCGCCAGCCCGGACGCGGGCGCCCCGCCGTACCCTTCGGGGTCGCCGCCCCTGAGGATTTCGGCCTGTTGATCCTTCGATATGCCTATCCCCGTGTCCTTAACCTCCACCGTCAAAGCCGGGCCCCCACCGTCCCCGCGCCCCATGCCGACGCCCAGCGAGACGCGCCCCCCCTCAGGGGTGAACCTGACCGCGTTCGACAGCAGGTGCGAGACCGCATGCGAGATCATTGTCTCATCGCCGACGATGTATTCGGGCACCGACCTGTCCACGACCACCGTGAAGCGCTGCCTTTTCCCCTCCGCGCGCGCCTCGGCCGAGCCGGTCACGTCGATCAGCATCCGGGCGACCTCTATCTCCCCACGTACGGGCTCAAAGGCGGAGGCCCCCGCCTTGGAGGCGTCCAGGCTCTCGTTTATGACCCCCAGCAGATGCTTGGACGCGCTGTTCGCCCTTTCCAGGCAGTAGTTCTTCCTCTCCACGTCATCCGTGCCCAGTCCGATGGCTATCATGCCGATGATGGCGTTCAACGG
>WRCU01000329.1 GCA_009783805.1 Oscillospiraceae bacterium | reverse complement strand
CGGGGCCTCCCCCTTGGCGACTATCCTGCACTTGATAGGCAGCTTATGGATCGCCAGGCGGAGCGCCTCCCTGGCCACGTCCTCCGGAACCCCGGCTATCTCGAACATCACGCGGTCTGGCTTCACGACGGCCACCCAATACTCCGGGGAGCCCTTGCCGCTGCCCATCCTGGTTTCCGCCGGCTTCTTGGTGACCGGCTTGTCGGGGAATATCCTTATCCAGACGTTGCCGCCCCTCTTTATGGACCTGGTCATCGCTATCCTGGCGGCCTCTATCTGGTTGCTCGTTATCCATCCCGGCTCCATCGCGGCTATCCCGTAGTCGCCGTGGAACACCGTGTTGCCTCTGGAGGCCCTCCCGGTCATCCTGCCGCGATGGACCTTCCTGCGCTTGACCCTCTTAGGCATCAACATCCGGGCCAACCCCCTTCCCTGCCTTCTCCCTCTTGGCGGCGGGCAGCACCTCGCCCTTGTATATCCATACCTTGCAGCCTATCTTCCCGTAGGTCGTGTTGGCCTCAGCGAACCCGTAGTCTATGTCCGCCCTGAGCGTCTGCAAGGGAATAGTCCCGTCGTGGTAGTGCTCCGTCCTGGCTATGTCGGCCCCCCCGAGCCTGCCGGAGACGGCCGTCTTTATGCCCTTCGCGCCCATCTTCATCGCCCTGGACATGCTCTGCTTCATCGCCTTGCGGAACGTGATGCGCTTCTCGAGCTGCGAGGCTATGTTCTCCGCCGCCAGCTGGGCGCTCAGCTCCGGCTGCTTGATCTCGGTGATGTTTATTTGGGTCGGCTTCCCGGTGAGCTTCTCGACGTCCTTCCTGAGCTCCTCGATGCCCTGGCCGCCCTTCCCTATCACTATGCCGGGCTTGGCGGTCCAGACGTTGAGCTTCAGCTTGTTGTCCGCGCGCTCGATGAGTATCTTCGAGACGCCGGAGGCGTAGAGCCTCTTCTTTATGTACTTCCGGACCTTTACGTCCTCTATTAGGTACTCGGAGAACTGTTTGTCGCCGGCATACCACTTGGTGTCCCAATCCTTGATTATGCCTATCCTAAGACCGTGCGGATTCACCTTCTGACCCATCGGAAACCCCCGCCTCCCCCTAACTCTATTTGGACTTCAGGACCAAGGTGATATGGCTCGTCCTCTTCAGGATCCTATACCCCTGCCCCTTGGCCCTGGGCATCATCCTCTTAAGTACCGGCCCCGGGTTGACGTAAGCCTCGGATATGACCAGCGTGTCCCTGCTCATCTCGTTGTTGTTCACCGCGTTCGACTCCGCCGAGTGCAGGAGCTTCTGCAGCGGGGCGCACGCGGCCCGGTTGACGCTGCGCAGCACCCCGTAGGCGAGGTCCAGGTCCTTTCCCTTTATAAGGTCCAGGACTATGGCCACCTTGCGTGGCGAGACCCTGATGAACCTGGCGACGGCCCTGCCCTCGTCCCGGCCCAAACCCAGGGCCTTCCTCTCCTTCTTAACGAGGACGGCCGGCTTCCTGGACTTCCTGTGGACGGCGGAATAGGTTGCGATAAGCTCGTCCCTGCGCCTCATTACCTCGTCCTTCGACATAACCTTCCGACCCAAAGCTATAAACCCCCCCGATTGCCCGTATGCTCTATCCCATGAAAGCGGTATACCCGACGGCCGCGCGCCGGCGAAAGCCGCCGGGCGCCCAACAAGCCCCCTACTTGACCGAGCTGGACCTTTCGCTCTTCCCCGCGTGGCCGCGGAACGTCCTGGTCGGCGCGAACTCCCCGAGCTTATGGCCTACCATGTCCTCGGTCATGTACACCGGCACGTGCTTCCTTCCGTCATGAACGGCGAGCGTGTGGCCGACCATCTGCGGGTATATGGTGGACGCCCTCGACCATGTCTTGATCACCCGCTTCTCGTTGGAGGCGTTCATCCTCTCCAGCTTCGTCAGGAGCTTCTCATCCACGTAAGGGCCTTTCTTCAGCGATCTGCTCATTGCGCCGCCTCCTTAGTCCGTTTGCGTCAGCGTTTCTTCACCACGTACTTGTCGCTCTTGTTCTTCTTCTTCCTGGTCTTGTATCCCAAGGTCGGCTTGCCCCAAGGCGTCACCGGGGACGGCCTCCCTATGGGCGACTTGCCCTCGCCGCCGCCGTGCGGGTGGTCGCAAGGGTTCATCACGACGCCGCGGACCGTTGACCTGAACCCCTTCCAGCGCATGCGTCCGGCCTTGCCGATGGAGACGTTCTCGTTCTCGATGTTGCTCAGCTGCCCGACCGTGGCCCTGCACCCGATCCTGATCAGCCGCACCTCCCCCGAAGGCAGCCTGACCTGCGCGTAGGCCCCTTCCTTCGCCATCAGCTGCGCCATGTTCCCCGCGGCCCGCACCAGCTGGCCGCCCTTGCCGGGCGTCATCTCTATGTTGTGGATGATGGTGCCGACCGGCATGTTCTCCAGGGGCATGGCGTTGCCGGGCTTGATGTCCGACTCGGGCCCAGACTCGAGGAGGTCGCCCACCTTCAGGCTCAGGGGCGCGAGGATGTACCGCTTCTCCCCGTCCAGATAGTGCAGCAGCGCTATGAACGCCGGCCTGTTGGGGTCGTACTCTATGGAAGCCACCTTCGCCTTCACGCCGTCCTTGTCGCGCTTTAAGTCGATGGGCCG
>WRCU01000328.1 GCA_009783805.1 Oscillospiraceae bacterium | reverse complement strand
TGATGATCCTCACGTCCCCGGCGTTCTCGGTGCCCCTGAGGCGATCCTGGTTCGTGGACTATACCCTGCTGGACCGCCCGACCCCGCGGGCGCAGGCGACGCTGGCCCGCGAGATATTCACCGCCATCCGCGAGCACGAGCCCCGGGCGAGGCTGGTCGGCCCCGTGCGCTTCATCCAGGACCCCGAGGAGGGGATGGACGGCTGGATGATGCCGTCCCTTACAGTGGAGGTCAACCTATAATGGATATCGCCCCGCATAAAATGCCCGACGTGCAGTTCGCGCCCCTCGACGCGCGCGCCATAGAGGCCGCTGTGATAACCGGCTTCGAGGCCGCGTCCAGGCTTTCCGGCCAGACGGACTTCACCCTCTACGACGGGGACCCGCGCAGGCTCTTCCTGCAGGCGGTCGCCCTGATGATCGTCCAGCAGAACCACCTCATAGACTTAACCGGCAAGGGTAACCTGCTGCGCTACGCCGGCAACGCCACCATAGAGGATATCGGCTGGCTCTACGGGGAGCGTGCCGACCGCCTCCAGCCTTCCCGATCCGTCACCACTGTGGAGTTCACGCTGTCGGCGGAGCGGAACACGGTTACCACCATAGACGCCGGCACCCGCGTCATCGCGGGCAGCCTCACCTTCGCCACGATGGCCAACCTGGACATCCCCGCCGGGGAGACAACCGGCCGCGCCGTGGCCATGCGGGACCTGCCCGGCCCGGACGGCAACGGCATGCTGCCCGGCCAGGTTTTCCAGATCGTCGACCGAAACCCGTTTGTTTTGTCCGCGGTCAACGTGACCGAAAGCGCGGGCGGCGCCGCCGTGGAGGGCCTCGAGCCGTACCGCGCGAGGGTGCGCAACACCCCGGAGTCCTTCTCCACCGCCGGGCCGGACGGCGCGTACTGGTTCTGGGCCAAGACGGCCAACCCCGCGATCGCGGACGTGGACGTCTGGATGCCGGAGCTGGACGTGGAGTTTTTCCGCAAATTCCTGCTGGAGTTCATTTCGGGCGGGCTCAGCTCGGACGAGGACTTCGGCTGGGGCGAGGGCGGCTGGGGCGAGAACGGCTGGGGGGGCGGCGTGGGCTTCTTCATCCCGCCCGACGACGCCATGTACTGGTACGAGAGGTTCATGCGGCTCTCGGCCGAGTTCGGGTCCGGGCCCGGCCACGTCAACATCGTGGCGCTTATGGAGGACGGCAAGCTCGCGTCCCCGGACATCCGCGAGGCCATATACGATATCTGCAACGACAGCAAGCGCAGGCCCCTCACGGACTTCCTGCACGTCATCGAGGGCGACTATCAGGATTACGACCTGGACTTCACGTATTGGATAGACTCCTCAAGGGCCGTGGACTCGACTGCCATCCAGGCCGCGGTGGACGCGGCGGCGGAGGAATACGCGGCGTGGCAGCGCGGGGAGCTCGGCAGGGCGATAATCCCCGACAAGCTGATCGGCCTCTGTATGGAGGCCGGCGCGCGCAGGCTCGAGGTCAGGTCCCCGGTCTATAAAAACCTCAAGCAGGGGCAGGTCGCGAGGCTCGCGAAAAAGGACGTCAGGTACGGCGGGCTGGAGAGGCGCGGCTGATGAGGGAGATACAAAACATTTCCCTGCTGGAGCTGCTGCCCCCGTCCATATCCCACGACCCGGACGTGCGGGCCGCCGCGGAGTCCATCGACGCGGAGCTGCGCAAGACGACGGGGCTCATCCCGGACCTCGCGATAATAAGCAGGCTGCTCAACCGGGAGATAGACGACCCGGACCTGCTGGACCTGCTGGCCTGGGGCCTGCACGCGGACTTCTACAGCCCGGAGTTCCCGATCGCGGTGAAGCAGGAGCTGGTCGCGAAGTCGCTGGACTGGCACACCCGCAAGGGCACGCTGTCCGTGGTGGACGAGATAGTGTCCGCCGTCTTCGACAGGTCGGACGTCACGGAGTGGTACGAGTACGGCGGCATGCCGTACAGGTTCAAAATCGGCGTCGGCTTCGAAGACCTCTCCGTGCAGACGCTGCAGTACGTGATCGACGCGGTCTTCTCGGTCAAACACACCCGGTCGTGGCTGGACAACATCGAGATCCTGCGGGTGGCCGAGGGCATGACGCATACCGGCGCCGGCGTGTACCAGAAGGTGACGATGAGGGTCCCCGCGGAGATAAGCGTAGGCTGGGGCGAGTGGGGCTGGGGTAACATAGGATGGGGAGGGACATTCCCCGAAGGGAGCGAATGAAATGCCGATAGGCGCGAGGAACCTGAACGACCTGCCGAAGACGCCCACGCTTGGGCTGTACCTGCCGACGAAGGGGTATCCGGACTGGGACGTCCCGGCGGGCGAGAACTTCAATATGCTGGATAAGGCCATAAGGGACATATACGGCGACATGTGGACGGGCCCCGGCGACCCGGGCGACCCCGGCAACCCGGATTTGCCCTCCTTCGACCTGTCCGCGATCTGGGCGGCTTTGAGTAAGAAAGTGACGATGTATGATCTTTCGGGCGAAGGAGTCATTGACTTAAACGATATCCTTTTACCCGGAATTTATTTAAGGGAAGGCGGTACAGGAGCTAACTTAATAAACGCTCCCTACAGGCCAAACGCCTATTCCGCATGGTTTTCGCTGACGGTGGAGAGAGGTAGG
>WRCU01000327.1 GCA_009783805.1 Oscillospiraceae bacterium | reverse complement strand
GGCGGCCATAGCGGAGGCGGACGACGGCGGCAGGCGGGACCGGATGGCCCGGCACATAGAGAGGAATTACGGCAGCCTATTCCTGAACGGGTACAACCAGGAGGGGGGCGTGCTCATGTCGCCAAGCTTCTCGTTCTACGCGTTCGAGGGGCTTCACAGGCTGGGGCTCCATGCCCTGGCGGAAAGGTACGTGGCCCAAGGGTGGGGCTGGATGCTGTCGCACGGGAAGGTCACGTGCCCGGAATATTTTTCGCACGCCAGCAGCCAATGCCACGCGTGGTCGGCGACGCCCACATATTTCCTCTCGAGGGAGGTCGGGGGGGTCAGGTTCCCCGTCGACGGGGATCCGGACGTGGTGGAGGTAAGGGTGGGGTGCTCGGACGCCATCGAATGGGCGGAGGTCAGCTGGCCGCATCCCAGGGGGCTGATCAGCGTCAGGTGGCATATGGAGGGCGAGGGGCCTGCGCGCAGGCGGGTCTTCGACGTAGCTGAGGCGCCCGCGGGCGTAACGCTTACGGTAACCAACCCGTAACCGTTCTGACATGGATGGGTGTTGACAAGGCCTGACCGGCCGTATTATACTCATGCACAGAAAGAGCATTCCTATACAGATGCTTTATTTCGAATAAAGGCAAACCTGTCGAAAGGCAGGGACGCAAAACTAAAGGGCCTTACTCCGTTTGTAAGGTAGCCAGTTACCGAAAGGAGCGTTTTTTATGTTGCAAAAAGCGAAGAAAGTCATGGTCACGGCGGCGGCGGCACTCATGGTATGGGCATTTTTGGCCCAGGCGATGGCGATCTCGAGCATCGACGTGGACGATGCGAAGAAGGACGTCGGGGTCGTCGGCACCGAGGTGGAGAGCAATAACGACAAGCTCCTGAATAAGCTCAAGGTCAAGATCTTCAAAGAAGTCGACGAAAAGAACTACTACACCTACAACCTCCTCGTGAACGCGAAGGAGAGCTTCCCCCTCCAGATGCTGAACGGCAGGTACGTCCACAACGTCCTGCAGCACGTGAGCGGGAACTCGTTCAAGGTGCTGGAGAAGACGACCATAGTCGCGGAGATGAAGGATCCCGACGCCGTATTCCTCCAGTCGATCCAGATGATCAAGTGGACCGACAAGAGCAAGGCCGTGATCAAGGCCAAGGACCTGGTCAAGAACAAGAAGACCCAGGAAGAGAAAGTCAAGGCGATATACAACTTCGTCATATCGAACATCACGTACCATACCGAGGTAAAGGACATGTTGCCGGGCGATTACCTGCCCGACATAGACAAGGTCCTGGCCGCCAAGAAGGGCATCTGCTACGACTACTCGAGCCTCTTCGCGGCGATGCTCAGGAGCCAGGGGATACCGGCGAAGCTGATCATGGGCTACGCCAGCTGGGCCGAGGGTGAGTTCCACGCCTGGAACGAGGTGCTGCTGGACGGCGAGTGGATCGTCGTGGACACGACCTACGACGCGGCCGCGAAGGCGGCGAAGAAGCCTTACGACATGGCCAAGAACCCCAAGATGTATAAGGGTACCAGGCTATATTGACCTGAAGGGCCGTAAGGTCCGGAAAATTTAATGACGCGGCCCCGGCGCTAAGGCGCCGGGGCGGGGCTGAGATGGCGGATAACCTGGTTATCCGCTATCATTATTTTACGCCCCTTTCGCGCGTCGCGCCCCGGTAGGCCGCGGGTCGGGGCCGCTCGGCGCAAGGTCGGAAGCGGCGACGATGCTATTGCCGGTTATCACTTAATGGCGTTCGGCAGCATAACGTTGGGTTAGGGTGAAGGGATGGGCCCATGGCGTCAGCAAACCGCGGGGAGGCGGATGGGGGTATATACGGCGCGCGCCGGCGGGGGCTCGCGGGCTTCGGCCCGCTGCTCGCGGCGGTGGGGGCCATGCGCCTGCGCGCCGACGTAGGCGAGCATGAGGCGCAGCGCGAGCTCGCCAAGGCCCTCGACGCCGCGGGCATAGGCTATGAGAAGGAATGCCCGGTCGGCCCCGGCATGAGGATAGACTTCCTCCTGGATGACGGGACCGGCGTGGAGGTGAAGAGGGGCAGACCCGCGCTGGGCCCGCTGATGAGGCAGGCGGGCAGGTACATGGGCTCCGGGCGGCTGAGGCGCCTTGCGGTCCTCAGCGAGAGGGGCGTCAGGCTCCCCGGGGAGATCCTGGGAAAGCCCTGCATCTCGGTCGGCATGTCGAAATCCTGGGGAATGGGCGTATGAGCGGGGCCCTGCCCGACTACCTCAGGGGCCTGTCCGAGGCGGACCATTACTACGGTGAGCTGAGCCACGACCCCAGGACGGGCAGGTGGGTCATCAAGGGCGAGCCTTGCGTATGCGCGCTCGCCAGGAAGGTCCTGCCCGGATGCGAGTCGCGCCGCAGGGGATACGTGCGGTTCAACGCGAACAAGCGGGTCATCGGCGAGTTGAATTGGCTCATGCAGAGGTACCCCCTGAGAGTGGGCCCCAGGAGCGCCGCCAGGTGGGCTTCCTGCATGGAGGAGGCCCGCAGGCACGCCTTGTTCGTCGAGCGGATGCGGACCTCGGACGAGCGCCAGAAGGCGCATCCCATATACTTCAACGGCGAGCTGCTCCCTTTCCAAGAGAGGGGCCTCTCATACCTTTGCAACGTCGACAGGTGCCTATTGGCT
>WRCU01000326.1 GCA_009783805.1 Oscillospiraceae bacterium | reverse complement strand
GATGACCCCCCTGTCACCCATCCCGCCCGACAGGTAGGCGTTCTTCTGCCTGAGGGCCCTGCCGTACGCCTGGAGCCCGCTGAGGTAAGCCGGCCTCACCTGGCATAGGGTGACGTCCAAGAACCTCCTCCGGGCCGACGGCCCCTGGCGCAGCATCTGGGTGTCCTCCGGGGAGAACAGCACGCTGCATACGCTCCCCATCACCTGGGACGCCTTGGCCACCTTGTTGCCGTTCACCGTGACCTGCCTCGCGGACCCTTTATCATACCGTATACCCACCGACTTGCCGCCGAACCTCGACTCCGTGGCAGCGCGTAGGGAGAAGGACTCGCCCCCGCCCATTATGAGGTCGGCGTCCCTGGAAGTCCTATGGGACTTGCATGTGGAGCAGTAGTAGGCGCCTTCCAGTAGGTTCGTCTTGCCCTGCCCGTTCAGCCCGTAGACCACGTTCACCCCGTCGCCGAAGGCGACGGCCTGGCCGGCGTAGTTCCGGAACGAGGACAGCTCCAAGCCCCTCAGCCACAATCTACTCTCACCTCGATCGTGGCGGGGTACCCTTCCACCTCGACCAAGTCGCCCCCGATGACCTTCCGCGACCGCCTGAGCTCCACGTCGCCGTTGAGCCTGACGCCGCCGTCCCTTACGAGGGCCGAGGCCTCCGCCCCGCTCCCGGCTATCCCGGCCAGCTTGATCAGCTGCGCCAGCTTTATGTACGGGCCCCTGACGTCCATCACCCTACGCCCGCCCACGGCGGGCCTCAGCTCCTCGTGCTGCACGGCATGACCACGTACGCGTAGGCGTCGCCCTCCAGGGGGAATATGCAGCTCGGGCCCATGTTCGAGTTGAAGTTCATGGTGACCTCATCGTCGCCTATGTTCCTGAGCACCTCCATGACGTACCTGGGATAGTACGAAACCTTGAGCGGGTTGCCCCTCATCTCGACGGCTATCTCCTCCGCCGCGCTCCCTTGGACGGTTTGGGAGGTCACGTGGATCGCGTCGTCCTTTATGTCCAGGCAGATCGGCACGAACTTGTCGTCCATGGCTATGAGCGAGATCCTGTCTATGACGCCCAGCAGGTCCATGACCTTGAACCTTATCGAGGTCTGGCTCTCCCTCGTCACCATGCTCCTATATTTGAGGTACTCGCCTTGCAGGAGCCTCGTGATGACCTTGCAGCCGCCCATATCGAAGAGGGCCTGATTCTTCGAGGAGTAAAGGGTCACCTCATCGTCGCCGGTCAGAAGCTTCTCCAGCTCATTGAGCGACTTCCCGGGTATGACCAGCGAGAAGTCCCCATCGGCGCGGGCCAGCTCCTCCCCATCCGCGCCTATGACCGTGACGTCCGGGCCGCCGTCGAGGTCCGGGCCCACGATGCCGCCGCCATCGCCGGCCCCGGGCCCTTCCCCGGACCCCTGGCCATCGCCGGCCCGGTCCCCCGCCTCATCCCCGCACCCAGCCTTAAGGATCTCCTTCCTTAGGGCGAGCCTTATGCCGTCTATCGCCACGACCGTGAACTCGCCGTCTTCCTTGGCGAAGAGGGCGCCCGTCAGTATCGGCCTGTTGTCGTTCACCGATATGGCGAACCTGGTCCTGCGTATCATCTCCCTGAGCGTCGCCTGGCCTATTCTAAGGGCATTCGACCTGCCCACCGACGGAAGCTCCGGATACCCGGCCGCGGGCAGTCCCTTTACCTCAAACCGGGCGTTGCCGCACTCGACCTTGATGACGTTTTCCTCGCTGAGCGACATCGTGACTATGTCGTCAGGCAGCTTCCTGACCATCTCGCTGAACAGCCTGCAGTTCATCACCACGGACCCGCGCTCGATCACCTGCACGGGGATCTCGCACTGTATGGCTATCTCCAGGTCGTTCCCGGTCAAAGTCAGCCCATCCCCTACCGTCAGGAGCAGGCCTTCCAGTATGGGCAGGGTCGACTTCAGGGAGACCGCCTTCTGCGCGCTGGCGACGGCCTCGGCGAGCATCCCTTTGTTGCATTTGAATTTCATGTCGCGACCTCCTCATCGTGTTCGTCTTCTTTGATTATTTACTTACTTAATTCCGTAACAGTAGTATTAGGGGGTGTTGGTCATGTTAGGAACCCCGCCTTCCTTAGGTGCGCCCATCCTTAGCCTTATGGCGGGCCTGTGGAGAGGTGGCCTTATCTTTCATATGCGTCAACATATAGACGGTCATTTTGTTGATATCCACATGAAGTTATCAACAAATCCACATATATTGTGGATATCTTATCTTAATCCTCACTTAATTATGTGTTTTTGCCGATGACGTTCTTTTCTATCTCCTCTATGGCGCGCCTTTTTTGCGGGTTCATCTCCATTTCCTTTTCGATCTTCTGTATTCCGTAGAGGATAGTCGAATAATGCTTGCCCCCAAACGCCTCGCCCATCTGGGGGAGGGACATGCCTATGTGCTTCCTGCACAGGTACATGGCTATCTGCCGCGGGTAAGAGACCTTCTGCTCGCGCTTCGGCGCCGTCAGGTCGTCGGGCCTTATGTCGAAGTGCCTGGCGACGACGTCGAATATGACGGGCAGGCTTACCTCGACGTTATCCTTGCGGCTCAATATGTTGGTCAGGAGCTCCTTCGCCTTCGCGAGGCCGATCTTCTCGGGGGAGACGAGCGGCGCGTAGACTAT
>WRCU01000325.1 GCA_009783805.1 Oscillospiraceae bacterium | reverse complement strand
TACGACTATGCGAGGATGGACGAGATGGAGCGGGTCGACGTGATATCGCCGACCTGGCTGGACGTCTTCGGGGCTGACGGGAAGGTGACCGCGCGGGCGGACGCGGAGTACATGGGCTGGGCGCGCGGAAAGGGCCTGAAGGTTTGGCCCAGGCTGGGCAACGACATGTCGAGCCCCTCGGTGACCGGCGCGTTCCTCGGCGACATGGCGTCCAGGGACCGCGCCATAGGCGAAGTCATGGACTACGCCGCCATATATGGGTTCGACGGGATTAACATCGACTACGAAAATATATTCCTAAAGGACAGGGACGCCTTCACCCGGTTCGTGAGGGAGCTGTCGGCCGTGCTGAGGCACGAGGGCCTGACCGCCTCGGTCTGCGTGGGGATCCCCGACGGGAGCGACACGTACTCCAGGTGCTATGACTTCGGCTCGCTCGGGGAGGCGGCCGACTACGTCGCCTTGATGGCCTACGACCAGCATTGGGCCACCAGCCCCGTCGCCGGATCCACATCCGAGTACGCCTGGGTTGAGAGGAGCCTGAGGCGGACGCTGGAGATGGTCCCCGCCGAGAAGCTCCTCCTCGGCCTGGCCTTATACACCAGGCTATGGCGGGAGACCGAGTCCGAGGACGGGTCCGTCACGGCGGAGAGCGCCATGGCGCTCACGGTCAGGGGGGTGGGCAGGGTGCTCGCCGAGCACGGGCCGACCCCGGTATGGGATACCCGCGCGGGGCAGCGCTACGCGGAGTATTGGCATGAAGGGTCCAGATACAGGATGTGGATCGAGGACGCGCCTTCGGTGAGCCTGAAGTCGTCGCTGGCCATAAAGTACGGATGCGCGGGCACCGCCTCATGGAAGCGGATGGACGCCGACGGAGAGGTCTGGGCGGTGCTGGGGAGGAACCTGAAGGACTGCGGCGGCTACCTTTCCTGGCTGCTCAGGGAAGGGCCCGGCGAGGTCGTCGGCAGCGCGGCCCGGAAAGGGGGTGGCTGACGGTGCCGGAAGGGTCGGCCGTCGGCTCGGGCGCCGAAAGGCCGCCGCCCACGGCGGACTGGGGCCTCAGCGCGGAGGAGGTCGCACGGAGGGCGGCGTGCGGCCTGTCGAACGCGCAGCCGAAGAGCAACGCCAAGTCCATACCCAGGATCATCAGGGACAACGCCTTCACGTTCTTCAACGCGTTCAACTTGGCGTTGGCCCTCCTGATCGCAGCGGTGGGCGAGTACAAGGAGATGCTGTTCATGTTCGTCATCGTCTCCAACACGGCCATCGGGATCGTGCAGGAGATACGGTCCAAGCTGATAGTCGAGAAGCTGAGCCTCATATCGATGCCGAAGGCGCACGTCATCCGGGACGGCCTGGAAAGCGAGGTCAGCGTGGGGGACGTCGTCATGGGTGACCTGACCGCCCTCCGCATGGGCGGGCAGGTATGCTCCGACGCGGTGGTCACCCATGGTGAGGCCGAGGTGGACGAGTCGCTCCTGACCGGCGAGTCCGAGCCCGTGATGAAAAGGCCCGGCGATGAGCTGCTTTCGGGCAGCTTCATCGTAAGCGGCTCCTGCAGGGCCAAGGTCATCCGCGTCGGCGCGGACAACTTCGCCGCGAAGATCGCGTTGGGCGCGAAAAAATATAAGAAGCCGAAGTCCACCCTCCTCAACTCACTGAACGGGGTCGTGAGGTTCACGGGTTACTTCATCCTGCCGCTCGGCGCGCTGCTCTTCATCAGGTCGTTCCTCTTCCTCGAGACGCCGCTGAGCAGCTCGGTCACCACGGTGGCGGCGGCGCTCCTAGGCATGATGCCGAAAGGGCTGGTGCTGCTCACCAGCGTCTCCCTGGCGGTCGGGGTGGTCAAGCTGGCCATGCGCCGCACGTTGGTGCAGGAGCTGTTCAGCATAGAGAACCTCTCCAGGGTCGACGTCCTTTGCCTGGACAAGACGGGGACCATCACGGAAGGCAGGATGAGGGTCAGCGAGGTCCTCCTCTGCGGGGGCGGCCCGATGCCGATCGGCGTCGAGGAGGCCATGGGCCTGTTCGTCTCCTCCATGGACGACGCCAACTCGACGTTCGCGGCGCTGCGAGAGCGCTTCGGCGGCGCCGGCCCGGACGCCCCCCTAGGCGGAGCCCGTGATGGGGCCATGGGCGCGGGCGGATACCGAGTGGGGTCCAGGGTGCCTTTCTCGTCCTCCCGCAGATGGGGCTCCGCCACCTTCGAGGGGTTGGGGACGGTCCTGGTGGGCGCACCGGAGGCCTTGGGCGGCCCCGGCCCGCTGCCCGAAGGCTTGGCGGCGGCCGCCTCGTCAGGCGACAGGGTGGTCGCGGTGGCGTTCTCCGAGTCGCCCTCCGACGGGGGGGTCCCCGCGGACGCCAGGATAGTCGCCGCCATCGTGCTCACGGACCCGATCAGGGAGGACGCGGCCGCGACGCTGGACTTCTTCCGCCTGCAGAACGTGCGCGTGAAGATCATCTCGGGCGACAGCCCGGCCACCGTCTCCGCCATAGCCGCCAAGGTCGGCTTCATGGACCACGCCTCTTGCGTGGACATGACGGGCGTCCCCGAGGAGGAGATAGAAGGCCTCGTGGAAGGGAATTCCATCTTCGGCAGGGTGGACCCGAGCCAGAAGCACGCCATCCTGCAGGCGCTCAAGCGGAAGGGCCACACCGTCGCCATGAC
>WRCU01000324.1 GCA_009783805.1 Oscillospiraceae bacterium | reverse complement strand
GAGGACGGCCTGTTCGGCCAGCTGGCAGGGGACGTGGAGACGGTGACCATGCGCTATGACTTGGGCTCGGGACGCATGGACTACATAATCGAGGTGACGCGCGACGGGGCGCCGGGGGCCGTCAACCACTACGCCATGCGCGTCACCGACGACGGCTTCGTCGGCCTGTACCAATACAACTCCAGCATATACGGCGATGAGTCCTTCAGGAATGAGATCAAGCTCGTCAGGATTACCGGCGCGGGCGTGGAGTGGATATCGGCGGAGCTGTACGACGCGGGCGGATCGTCCGGGGTCATCGGCGCGACGAGGGGGATCATGCCGTTCGACCCGTCCATGGGGGTGGCGCAGGCGAAGGCCGCCTTCGAGGCGGCCGGGTATGAGCCGAGGCATTACGGGTCATATGACGGCGAAAACCTGACCACGCTCCTTTCGTTCGGCAAGGAGCCGTGATCGGGGGTCCATGGCCGTCCAGACGCATTTTGGGCCATAAAGGGAAGGTAAAAGCCGTGATAGGGAAACGATTCTTGGTTATGCTTTCGATCATGACGGCCCTCGCATTCGCCGTGTCGTGCGGGGGCGGCGACGGGCCGGCGGGGACCTCCGGCCAGGCCCCTTCGCCCGATTCGCAGCCGCCGTCCCAAGGGTCGGGCGCGTCGCCTACGGACGGCGCGGGGAGCGGGCCCTCCATGGGGGTCAAGGACGGGGTCCCATACGGATCCTTCGACTCGATCGCGCAGATCGAAGAATCCTATGGGGCGATGATAAAGGGCTTCGGTGACTTTTACGACGACCACGCGTTTGCGTACATAAACACGGTGAGCACGTTCGAGATCTTCCTGGCGGTGGAGTGCCTGGCCGAGATCCTGGGCGGCTACTCTATGGACGGCGGCTCGCTCGTCAAGTCGGAGACCAAGGTCTTTGAGGAGGAAGGGTACCTGGGCGAGCTGGAGGGCGACGTCCAGACGGTGAGCGCGGCGGCGGACTTGGCCACGGGGTATTACAGCTACGAGAAGACCGTGACCCGCGGCGGCGTGGCCGTGAAGAGGGAGCGGTACGACATGAGCTTCGGCGACGGGTTCGTGGGCATGTACCAGAGCCTGAACAGGCTGGACGGCCCCGCCCACAGCTCGAACTCCGTCACGTACCTGCGCATCGACGGGCCGCGGGTGGATTGGGTCTACCTCAGCGACTATGGGTTCGACTCCGATGGCGGAACGGTAGGCATGGCGGACATGAGGCCGCTGGCCTACGACCCGTCCCGGGACGTGGGTCAGGTGAAGGCATTGGCTGAAGCCGAAGGGCTCAAACCCATATACCATGGGTCCTACGACTTGGCGGGATATACCGACTTCCTAGACTGAGCTCCGGGATGCTCGGTTAGGCCCCGTATGCGCGGATCTCATTCGAAGATGCGCCCGTAGGCCCCGTCTATCGTGCCTATCTCATCGGGCGAGAGCTCCCATTCGCCGGACAGCGCGTTCTCCTCGGCCTGAGCCGCGGTCCTCGCCCCAACCAAGGCGCAGGTTATGCCGGGGCGTTGGTTGACCCAATTTATGGCCACATGCCCGACGGGCTTGCCCCTGCCTTCCGCGATCCCCCTAAGGACCTCGACCAGCTCCATGCACTTGCCGAAGATGGGCTCATCGAAGAACTTATAGAACTCGCCCCTCTTGTCACCCTCGCCCAAGGTCGGCCTCTCCCTGAACTTGCCCGACAGGATGCCGCTGCCCAAAGAGCCGTATGAGAGCGTGCCGATCCCGTTGGCGCCGCAATAATCGACGTTGGCCTGCTCCTTCCTGCACAGGAGGGAATACTGCGGCTGAAGGCTCGTGACCTCGCCGTATTTGCGCGCCTCCCCCATCTGCTCGGCGCTGAAGTTGGAGACGCCCATGTACCTTATCTTGCCTTCCCTCTTTAAATCCATCAATGCGGCCACGGACTCCGCTATCGGGGTATGCGGGTCGGGCCAATGCATCTGGTACAGGTCGATGTGGTCGGTGGACAGCCTTTTCAGCGAAAGCTCCACTTCCTCCTTTATGGACCATCCGGACTGGTCGCACCATCTCCTGCCTTCGCCCCACACGATCCCGCACTTCGTCGCGATGACCACCTTGTCGCGGGCGTAGCCCTTGATGGCCCGGCCGACCAGCTCCTCGGACAGGCCCCTGCCATAGCCGGGGGCCGTGTCGATCAGGTTCACGCCCATGTCCAGGGAACGCCTTATGGCCGCGACGGAAGCGTCGTCATCCGATGCCCCCCAATAGTCGCCGCCCATCGCCCAAGTGCCGAGGCCTATGACGGAAACGCTCAAGTCGCTGTCGCCCAATCGTTTATGGCGCATGGATACCTCCGTTATATAGCGTAATTTATGCGCGTTGATTATATCATAATGCGCTTTTTGTGTTATATTCATGTGTAAACCATCCTTGTGAAAGGAGCGGCCCGGCGTAATATTCCGATCTAGGCGGATAGACCCGGGGTGGCGCATATGAAAAGGGTACTGATCATCGACGACGAGAAGAATATAGCCGATATCCTGGAATACAACTTAAAGAAGGAAGGGTATGAGGCCACGGTCACGAAGGACGGCGAGACGGGCCTGTTCTTCGCGCTTTCGGGGAAGTACGACATCGTCCTCCTGGACATCATGCTGCCGGAAATGGACGGGT
>WRCU01000323.1 GCA_009783805.1 Oscillospiraceae bacterium | reverse complement strand
GCCTTCCCTGTTATACCCGTCCATGTTCTTCAGCGACGATCGGGGTTCCATCTCCGACCGGCCTTCCCCGTTATACTCGTCCATGTTCTTCAGCGGCGGTCGGGGATGGAACCCCGACCCTACACGAAAAACACGACCAACTCTTGTATCATCCAAAGAATTGCGGCAGATAGGCCTTGTTCGCCTCCAGCAGCTTGTCGAACAGCTCCTTCGCGATCTTGTACTCCCCCACCAGCGGGTGGGCGATCAGCGCGCGCAGCGCCGTCTCGCGGCAGCCGGTGACGGCGGCCTCCACCGCCAGGGAGTACTCCCTGCCCAAAGCCTCACACCTCGCCGCGATGCCCTCAGGCAGGCGGCCCACCTTCTGCGGGTGCAGGCCGAAGCCGTCCACGAAAACCGGCACCTCGACTATGATCCCGTCGGAGACGTTCTCTATGTAGCCGCGGTTGCGGACGTTGGCCATCTCACGCGACGCGGAGCCCGTCACCAGCGAACGCACGAAGTGCATGGAAGACTCGCCCGAACCGCCCACGCCCATATAGTCCAGTTCGCCGTTCCTCACCTTCTCCAGCGTCCTCATCGAGGCCTCGCGCCACTTCGCCATCTCCGCGATGTCCACGTTGCCCCACCTGTACCTCTTCTCCTCCAGCACCCGCGGCCTCAGGTAGCATGAAAAAAACTCCCCGACGTGCCTGTCCCCGGGCGCCGGGTAGAGCCCGAACCGCTCGAAGAGCTCGAAGGAGATGGGCTCGTTCTTATCATGCCCCGTCGCGACCAGGCGCTCCCTGAGCTCCGGGTAGACGTCCCGCCCCTTTATCTCCAGTTTGGTTATCCACGTAAGGTGGTTTATCCCGGCCGCCTCGAATGAGGCGTCCTCCGGCTCGGCGCCGAAGACGTGCCGCGCCAGGCCCCTCACGGTGTCCGGCGTGCCGTGGCAGAGACCGAAGGCCTTGATCTTCGTGTACTTCTCTATCGCAAGGCAGAGAGCCCCCTCGGGGTTGGAATAGTTGATGATCCAAGCCTCCGGGCATACCCGCTCCATCTCCCTGGCTATCCCATGGACCACGGGCACGTTGCGCAGCGTCCTAATTATCCCGCCGGGCCCTATGGTGTCGCCGACCGACTGCAGCACGCCGTGGCGCGTGCAAATTTCGGCGTCAATACCCCATGAGGCGAAGCCCCCGACGACGAACGTGAGGTACATGAAGTCCAACCCGGGCAAGGCATCCCTGAAGTCCGTATGGCGCGTTACCCTGAAGTCCCTGCCAGACCTTTCGACCATAGTCCTGACGGCCTCGTATGAGTCGTTCAAGGCCTTCTCGCTCACGTCCACGAGTCTGAACTCCCCGCCCGGCACGATGTCCGCCTCGCGGAGCACGTCGCCTATCAGGCGAAGCGTGAAGACGGCGCTGCCCGCTCCGATGAACGCGAAGCTGTACCTATCCTTTTTAAGCATGGCGATATCCTCCCTTGACGCGCCGCGTCAGCACCTGCCCGCGCAGCCGCATATGGCCATCTTCTCCGCGGCGACCTCCCTCACGGCCTTCCTGGCGGCCTTGCCGAACTTCTTTGGGTCAATGCACTTCGCGTCTCCGGCCAGGAACTTGCGGACGGCCTTCGTGTATGCGATCCGGAGCTCGGTCGCGAAGTTGACCTTGGCTATCCCGCCGGCTATGCAGGCCTTTATGTCCGCCTCGCTGAGCCCCGACGCCCCATGCAGCACCATGGGGATGCGCACCTTTTCCCTTATCCTCGGGACGAGGCTGATCTTAAGCACGGGCTCGCGCGCGTACACGCCGTGCGACGTGCCTATGCCGATCGCGAGCGATGTTACGCCCGTCCCCTTGACGAAGGCCGCGGCCTCATCGGGGTCGGTGTATCCGTCGCCCCCCACCTCCCCGTCCTCCTTGCCCCCGATCCGCCCCAGCTCACCCTCGACCGGGATCCCGGCCGCCCCGCAGACCTCGGCGACCTCCCTGGTGACGGCCATGTTGTCGGCGAGCGGGAGCGCGGAGCCGTCCACCATGACGGACGTGTAGCCCGCCGCCAAGGCCCTGACGGCCATGTCCCTGTCCTTTCCGTGGTCCAGGTGCATGGCGACCGGAAACCCGTGGTCCTTGGCTGCGCCGCGGGCTATGGCCGCGAACATGGAGGGCGTCGCGTACTCCAGCGTCCCGGGCGTCGTCTGCACGATGACGGGCGACCTCATCTCGGCCGCCGCCTCGATGACCGCCTGCACCATCTCCATGTTCTCGCAGTTGAAGGCGGCCACCGCGTAGCCCCCTTCATAGGCCTCATCCAACATCGCCCCCGTGGTCACCAGTGCCATACGCAGCCCCCTCCCCCATCCGCGCCGCGCCGTCGCCCCGCCGCGATCGCGCGGAAGCGGTTCGGCCTACGGCCATCACGTCACAGCTTGATCCATGGGCTGAGCCCCTCCGGCCTGTCGGGGTCCACCCCGGTGGCGGCCGCCTTGTATAGGGCGATGGCCTGGGGAACGAAGATGAAGGGGATCCCATAGGCGACCGGGTCCGCGCGCCTCGGCACCCTAACGCACAGGTCGGCGTGCGGGGCGTCCGCGTCCCAGGCGCAGAAGGCCACGACCGTCGCGCCCTTAGCCTTCAGGTCCCTCAGCAGCGCGGCCTGCAGCCTCATGTCGCCGTCACTCAGCGCCGCT
>WRCU01000322.1 GCA_009783805.1 Oscillospiraceae bacterium | reverse complement strand
TCGGTGGCCGCGGTCTCCCTGTCCGGCTACGGGGAGTGCGTGAATCTGGTCGACCCCTCGGGCGCGCCCGTCTACCCTTCCGTCCGCGACACGGACACGCGCGCAGCCGGGCTGCTCTGCGAATGGCAGGCCAGCGGCCTGGCCGAGGAGCTCCGGAAACGCTGCCTGATGGCGCCCTACGCGGCGTCCAGCGGGCTGCTGGTCGCATGGCTCGCCCAAAGCGCCCCGGACATACTGGACAGGGCCAGGTGGTGCTTCACGGTCAAGGATTACGTCCGCTTCCGCCTGACGGGCGTGGCCGCGCAGGAGGCCACGAACGCCTCGAACGCGGGGCTGGCCGACCCAATCAACCCCGAGCGTGGCGGCGAGCTGCTGGGCCTGCAGGGCATAGGGCGGTACGCCCACTTGGTACCCCCCATCATCCAGCCGTCGGACCTGGCGGGCCGCGTGACCGCGGAAGCCGCCGAGGCCACCGGCCTGAAGGCGGGCACCCCCGTGGCGGCGGGGTGCTACGACGTCTGCGCGGCCGGGCTCGCCTGCGGGCTGTCCGAAGGGGGGTCGGCGGCCATGGTCTTGGGGACCTGGTGCAACAACCTGGCCATCGGGAAGGGACCTATCAAGAGCGGTGAAATCCTGCTCTCATGCAGGTACCCCGCCGACGGCCTATGGCTCATATGCGACGGGTCCCCCACCTCGGCAGGAAACCTGGGCTGGTTCGTGCGCGAGCTCATGAAGGGCGGCCCGGACGGGCCCTGGGCCTCGCCCGAGGAGGCGTACGCGGCCTGCGACGCGGCGGTGGGCAGAGTTGGGCCCAAGGATTCGGCCATAACCTACCTCCCCCTCCTGTACGGGGGCTACGGCGGGCGCCCGTCCAAGGCCGCGTTCGCGGGGCTGGAGGGGTGGCATACGTCCGACCACGTGGTCAGGGCCGTCTATGAGGGCGTCTGCTTCTCGCACAAGAGGCACTACGAGTCGATCATCAGGCACGCGGGGACCGGGCCCGGGACCGTGAGGATCTGCGGGGGCGGGGCGCGCAGCCCGGAATGGGTGCGGATGTTCGCGGACGCGATGGGCGCGCCGATGGAGGTCGTCGAGTCGGCCGAGCCCGGCGCGCTGGGGGCCTGCATGTGCGCCGCCGTGGCGGTGGGGGCCTACCCCGGCTATGTCGAGGCCATGGCCGCCATGACGCGGGTTAAGGAGAGGGTGGAGCCGGACCCGGCGAACGCCGAGGCCTACGCGGAGAAGTACGGGTCCTTCAACGAGTTGCTGCGGGCCATGGGAGTGTACCGGGAGCCCGGGGGCCTATCATGACGATGGATGGGAGCGATCATATGAAAGTCGCGCACATAGGGGCGGGAAGCTACGTCTTCGCGCCGATGGTGGTGAACGACCTGTTCGCCAAGGCTAGGCTCGACGGGATCGAGATGGCCTTCTGCGACGTCAACCTGGGCATGGCGCGCCTGATGGCCGGCGTCGCCGGGAAGGTCGCCGAAGGCTGCGGGCTCAGGCTGCGGGCGACCGCCACCGACGACAGGGTCGAGGCTGTCAGGGGGGCGGGCTACGTCATCACCTCCGTGGCCGCGGAGGGCGTCAGGCGATGGCAGGTCGACCACGCCATATGCGTCGAGGAGGGCATACCCGAGATCCTGGGCGAATGCGGCGCCTTGGGCGGGATATCGTACGGGCTGCGCAACTCCGCCTTGCTTTTGGCTATATGCCGCGACATGGAGGCCCTATGCCCCGACGCCCTGCTCCTCAACGTCTCAAACCCCCTCACCAAGGTGCAGACCGCGGTCAGCCGCTACACGGGCATCCGGACGCTGGGCTTCTGCAACGCGGCGCAAGGCGGGGCCGAGGGAAACGAGATAGTGGCCGGCTACCTGGGCCGGAACTTCCGTGACGTGCGCGTCATGACGGCGGGGATAAATCACTTCTCCTGGGTCCTGGAAGTCTGCGACGCGGGCGGCGGCGGGGACCTGCTGCCGGAGCTGGCGGCGAGGGTCGGGGAGAGGGCGGGCGGCGGCTCCCCTCACGCGGCGAGGTACCTGGGGGTATATAGGCGCTACGGCGCGTTCCCGGGCGCGCCGGGCCACCACGAGGAGTTCATGGCCCCGGCCGACGGGGCCGGCTCGGCGGGCAGGAACCCGTTCCATGGGTCCGCGGAGGAGAGGGAACGCCGCATAGGCGAGCTCAGGTCCATAGCCGACGGCACGGTCCGCCATGGCGATTCCGAGGCGTTCACGAAAGGCAGCTGGGAGCACCCGGGCCTGGTCATAGCGGCGCTCCATAAGGGCGAGACGCTGGGTCTCCCCATGGTCAACGTGGCCAACCGGGGCTGCCTGCCGCAGCTGCCCGAAGGCGCGATCGTCGAGGTGCCCGCAGTGGTATCGGGCGGGGCCGTCCGTCCGAGCACGGGGCTGCGCCTGCCCGAGGCGGCGGCAGAGGCCAGCGCGAACCAGCTGGAGGTGGCCGGGCTCATAGCCGAGGCGGCGGCCAAGGGCGAAGCGGGGCCGGCCCACGCGGCGGTCGACGCGGACGACGCGATAGAGCCGCGCAAGAAGGGCGCGGCCCATAGGGCGTTGGACCGCATGATAGAGGCCCACCGTGACTTGATGCCGCAATTTATATAAATCGGGCGCCATGTCCGCGATATCCTAAAAGAACGCGGTACGGCGCAG
>WRCU01000321.1 GCA_009783805.1 Oscillospiraceae bacterium | reverse complement strand
CCGGGCGCGTCGATCATCAGGTCGCCGTAGAATTCGTTGCTCTCTATGAACGCACCGACGTCGCCCATTATCGCCCCGTACGCCGCGCCCAGCGCCGTCATGGACGCCGACCAGACCAGTACCGGGCCCCTCAGCAGGCGCCAGGACAGCCCCATAGGCGAAAGCAGCCAACCGGCGGCCTTCGGGCGGCCGCGCCTTGCGGGCATGAACCCCCTGTCCATGTCGCGGGCCCGGCTCAGGCGCATGGCAAGCGCCGCCAACGCGGCGGCCGCCAAGGACGCAAATAGGACGGGCCACCAATGGTTCCCGTGCAAAGCCTGCGACCTTTGCAACAGCCCCATCGGGGAGGCGAGCGAAAGCCATTCCGCCGAAGCGGCGCCGGCCTCGTCCGGCACGTCCCCGATGGCGCGGACGACGTACATGACTATGATCGCGGCGGTCGAGAGCCCGAGCGCGCCGCGCGACCCGGCGCAGAGCTGGCTCGCGACGGCCGCCAAGGCGGAGCATACCAATCCGAACGCCCCCAGCAGGGCCCCGTAGAGCATGCAGGCCGCAAGGCCGACGCCCCCGATCCCCGTGGCCGCCATCCCCAGCCCGGTGAGCAGTGCGATCGCGACGTTCACCGCGGCCGCGGTCGTGAGCGCCGCGCCCAGCACCGCCATCCTGCCCACCGGCAGCGAACGGATGACCTCGGCCCGGCCGCGCTCCTCATCGGCGCGCGTATGGCGGACGACCAGGAAAGCGCTCATGACCCCTACGGCCAGCATGGTCCATAGGAGCATCATATACGCGAAGAGGCCCCCCGTATCCTGCGAGTATAGGGGGCCCATCATGGCCGTCATCGCCGGGTTGACGAGCGCCTGCACGAGCGCCTCGCGCTCCGCGGGCGTCGATATGACGGCGTCCACGGCCGGGAGGAGCGCGGTCGAGAATGCCGACAGCCCCAGCACCCATAAGGCCGAGGTCACCCGCTCCCTGCGCAGCATGAAGCGCGTGAGCCTCAGGGTCCCGTTGAAGTGGCCCCTCATCGGCCGCCCCTCCCGCCGCTCCCCACGCCCTTGCCGGAGCCGCTGCCCTCGCCGCCCTCGCCGCCCTCGCCGCCTTCCCCACCGCCGTCCTGGGCGGCATCCCGACCGCCTCCGTCGCCGCCCTCCCCCTCACCGCCGCTCTCCCTGTAGTAGCGCATGAAGAGGCCCTCCATCGTCTCAGCCCCCCCGTCTCCGCCGATGGACGGGCCCATCCTCAGCTCACCGACGGTCCCTACCTTCACCAGCCTGCCCTTCATGATCACGCCCTCCCTATCGCAAAGGCGCGCCACCTCCGAGAGGATGTGGCTGGATAAAAATATGGCCTTGCCCTCGCCCTTGAGCCTAAGCAACTGGTCCACGAAGATCTCGCCCATCAGCGGGTCCAGCCCGCTCGTCGGTTCATCGAGGATATACGCCTCGGCGTCCGATGCGAACGCCGCGACCAGGGCGACCTTCTGACGGTTCCCCTTGGAATACGTGCGGCACTTCTTCGCCGGGTCCAAATCAAAAGCCTTCAATAGCCTGTCCCTTTTCGCCTTGTCCGCCCCGCCCCTCAGGGCGGCGAAAAGGTCGATCACCTCGCCGCCTGTCAGGTTGGGCCAAAGGCTGACGTCCCCCGGTACATAGGCTATCCGCCTATGCACCTCAACGGCGTCCGCCCATGCGTCCATCCCGAATACCTTCGCGGATCCCGACGTGGCGCGGAGTATGCCCAACAGCACGCGGATGGTCGTGGTCTTCCCGGCGCCGTTCGGGCCGATGTACCCAACGACCTCACCCTCGCCCACGCCGAGGCTCACTCCGTCCAGAGCCGTCAACCCGCCGAAACGCTTGGTCAGGCCCTCGATCTTTATCGTCATCCCCATGAGCTACGCCGTCACCTCCGAATCGTGTCTAAGGCGCATCCCATTATCCGCGGCGCCTACGCGGTCGCATCGCATAATCCTTCTATCGCTTGCCGCCCAATTCCGAGATGAGCTTTGCTATCCTGTTAGCCTTGGTTTCGTCCTTCTTCGCCAGCTCGATCACGTTCACCTGCTCACGCTTCATATAGTTCGGCTGCCCTAAGAAAGCTTCCAGCACGCCGCCTTCCTTCAGCGTGGCCTCCAGGTACGGCGGGACGGCGAACGCCCTCGGCTGATCGTCCCTCTCCAGCTCGACGTGGACGGTATCCCCCAAAGCCTTACCGACCGCGCGCCGCATGGATTCGTTATAGACAAGGTAATGGCCGTTTCGGGAGCCCAGGAGCGTGTGGTCGAAGGGATGCCCGTCGACTGCGATCCTTACGGGGACGTTGCCCTTCGTGCCGAAGCATTCCAATGCGGGCTCGGGGAAGTAAAGGACGTTCCACCGGATCTTGCCTTCCAGGCGCCTGATCTCCGCGTCGAATGCGTATTTCATGCTCATGGCTCCTTGCCGCGGGCCGCCCATATCGGCGAGTTCCCTTCACGAGCCAATTATACCCGACCTCGCGCCCGACGCATAAAAGCTTCCAACGGATGTCTAGGCGTGGTATCATTCGGTTATGAAAAGAATAAAAGGTTATAAAAGTTTATAAAAGAATATAAAGGAATATAAAAGATTATAAAGGATTATAAAGGAATGCGATATCCACATGAATAAATTAACCGGCAATCCCTTCACGCCTACCTT
>WRCU01000320.1 GCA_009783805.1 Oscillospiraceae bacterium | reverse complement strand
GTGTAAATTTCGCGAAGGATCTGGCTTACCGTCACGAGGAGGAAGGCGTCTTTAATGCTCAAAAAGTTCATAATAGCCCCGGACGGGTTGTATTTTTTCCTGATCACGCTGGTCCCGACGGCATTGTTCCTTTATGTCTTTTGGCCCATCGGCGTCGCCCTGGCGCTTCTGGCCGCCTTCGTGCTGGCTTTTTTCCGAAACCCCCGCAGGGTGGCCCCGAAGGAAGGGAAGGCGTTCGTCTCGCCCGCGGACGGCAAGGTGATGGGCGTGGAGACGGTGGACGGTGAGGACTTCGTCGGCGACGGCGCGACCAGGGTGTCCATATTCTTATCGGTCTTCAACGTCCACGTGAACAGGGTCCCCGTTGCGGGGGTGGTGAGGCATGTGGGGTACCGCAAGGGGCGGTTCCTGCCGGCATATAGGAAGGACGCCTCGAACTTCAACGAGAGGGGCACGATCCACGTGGAGGGCGACGACGGGTTCAGGGTAGTCGTCCACCAAGTGACCGGGCTCATCGCCAGGCGCGTGGTCCGCTGGGTCAAGGAGGGCGACCGCCTGGAAAGGGGCGAGCGGTTCGGCCTCATCCGCTTCGGCTCATGCACGGAGGTGATCGTCCCGGCCGGGGCGAGCGTGTGCGTGAAGCCGGGCGACAAAGTGAAGGGAGCCAAGACCGTGCTGGGCAGGTATTAGGATAGGGGCGCGTTTCGGAATGCGGGCCTAGCCCGCAATGGCGGGCCAAGGTGGGGGGAGGTGCGATGGAGGCGTGGTGATCAAAAGGACGAAGGCCAAAGCCAAGCTGGCGCGCATCATCCCCAACGCGCTGACGCTCATCAACCTATGCCTCGGGCTGTTCGCCATGCTCCTCGTCTTCGACCCCGATAAAAGCAGGTGGTTCATCGCCTGCCTCCTCGTGCTCATAGCCGCGGTCATGGATCGGTTCGACGGCAAGGCCGCCAGGCTGTTCGGCACCACCAGCGACCTAGGCAGGGAGCTCGACTCGCTGTGCGACCTCGTCTCGTTCGGGGTGGCGCCCATCGTGATCACCTGGAAGCTGTGCTTCTCCGCTTTCGGCATACCGGGCTACCTGCTCTGCCTGGCGTTCCCCATGGCTGGGGCCTACCGTCTGGCGCGGTTCAACGTGACCACGTTCCAAAACATCTACATGGGCATGCCCATAACGATCGCGGGCTCATTCTTGACCCTCCTGAACCTCTACAACTGGTATAGCTTGAACGGGTCGGGGCTGGCCGTCCTGAACACGGCCATAACCATAGCCGTCGTCCACGCGCTGTCGTTCCTCATGGTATGCACCGTCAAGATCAGGAAGATGTGACCGGATGAGGGCGCTGGCTTCCTTCGGCAAGAAGGCCGGGATCCTGATCGTATCCGTGGCCATCATACTGAGCGCGCTCCCATACCTCATCCCGTATGAGGCGGGCGGCGTCAACTACAGCGGCAACCCATACAGCGGCAGCGGCTTCATGGACTTGGACGGGCTGTCCCTGCACTACAGGGTCTTCATGCCCCTGGACATGGTCCTGAGGGGCAAGGTGCTGTTGATCCACGGCTATCTGGGGTCCACCTACACATGGCGGAACGTGCAGGAGAACCTGACGGCCTACGGGTACATGGTCGTCTCCGTGGACCTGCCCTCCTTCGGCTACAGCGACAGGGTGGACGGCGAGTGCACCATGCAAGGGGTGGTCGACAGGCTATGGGCGCTTCTCAGGGAGATAGACGGGCGGCTGCGCGAGTCGGACGACGAGGACGAGTATAAGGGCTCATACGCCAGGTGGAACCTGACGGGCCATGACTTGGGTGCCGCCGTGGCTGAGAGCATGGCCGTCGACGACGCGAACGGGGTCCAATCCCTGACCTTCGTGAGCGGGGACGGGGAGGGGCCGTCCGAAGGGGCCCTCAGCTACGCCATGCTATACCCGCCGGCGGGGAAGTGGATGAGCATCTACCTCAGGCAATTCGTCTTCACCGAGGAGGGGATCCGGGCCTTCCTGCAGACGGCGTACCGGAGGGAGCCCACGGACGAGGAGGTCTACGCGCACCTTTTCCCGCTGCGCATATCGGGGACCTCGGACTCGGTCCTGCATTACTTGAACGCGCCCTCCATAGCGGCCACGTCCGGCGCCGAGCGTTTCGCCAAGGGCGTCGCGGAGGTCGCCGCTCGCGTGGACGTATACGCAATATGGGGCGAGGAGGATGGGACCATGGCCGAGAGGATGCCCGGCCTGGCCGGGCGCTATCCGGACGTGAAGCTGTATGCCATCCCCGAGGCCGGCCACAGCCCGATGGAGACCCACCACGAGGAGTTCATCCGCATCCTCATCGCGTACCTGCGCGACTCGTACGGCGGGGCGTATTGAGTTGAAGTAAATCTACGGCCGCCTAATAAACCTTTCAAGTCATCGGATCAAACCCCTGATCACGGAGCATAGCGACGCATACGGGACCTTCGTCTTGACTACGGAACCGCCGACCCCGCCGATTCCGCCCGTCCCGCCGTCCCCGCCGGAGCCCCCAGCCTCGAGCCCGACCACGTACTGTACCGCCAAGACGTTTGAATCCTCCTCCTCGGAACCGACGACCACGGTCACCTTCGCGCCCAGGCCGGTCACGTAGCGGAACTTCCTCTTTACGCTCATCTCTTCCAACAAGACGTCTACATTAAAGCCGCCTTCCTCCCTCAGG
>WRCU01000319.1 GCA_009783805.1 Oscillospiraceae bacterium | reverse complement strand
GCCGATCTCATAGCTGAAGTAATCCTCCACCTCGACCCCCAGCTTGGCCATGACGGCCGTCTTGTCATACGCGCACGTGTATAGGCCCATATCGGCGTAGCCCACCAGGCCCACCCTGGCGCCGCGGACCCTGCGCAGGGCCTTGGCCGTCCCGGCGAACGCTAGGGCCTCGGCGAACCTATGGGGCTCGTCGGGCGACTCGCATATGGCCTTGCAACGGAAGCCCAAGGCTTTGGCCGCCGGGAGGAAGGCCGTGATCGCCGCAGCGCCGGCGGGTGAGTGCAGCTTGCCGGCGGCGTCCGTCTCGCCGCCCAGCGACCAGGCGAGCAGCGGGACGTGCGCGTACCCCTTGATCACGTTGATGACGTGCGAGGTTATGTGCCAGGACACGAAGCATACGACTATCAAGTCGGGGTCGGCGGCCCTCAGGGCCTCCCGGGCAGGGGCGACGTCGCCGTCCGCTAGGATGAGGGCGGATCCGGCTATGGCCGCGCCGGCCTCGGACAGGCCCTTCTCGACCTTGTTTCGGCGGGCGGTGAGCCGTTCCCTGGGATACACCCCCTCGCCGCAGCATAGGAGCGTCATTCTCGGTTTGCCATCTATCGCCATATGCATGCACCTCCATGAGATTGCCGCCGCCGTGCCGGCCTGATCTCCGTGATCGGAGCCCACGTCGACGCCCAAGCCGCCGCCCACGTCGACGCCCAAGCCGCCGCCCACGTCGCCGCCCAAGCCGCCGCCCACGTCGCCTTTCAAGCCGGCGCTCGCCCTCCCTAGCGCAGCGACGCGAGGGCCGAAGCGTAGATGCGTTCCAGCTCCCTCTCGAGCCCCGCCTCGCAGCGCCAGACGGCCGGCCCGGACATGAGGTCAGACGCCATGTCGGCGGCCTTCTCCACCTCCGACTTGAACGGCCTGGAGGTGAACGCGCCCATGGTCTTCCTGGAGAAGAACCTGGGGTTCCAACTATACCTACCCATATTATCGAGCGTCCGGTCCGACATCAGGTACCCCTTGCTGAGCCCCTCACGCACCTCGGCGACCAAGTCGCCCACATAGGCGTCGTTCGGCAGCCCCGTCGCGATCTTTTCCGCGTGCCCCAGTATCTCCAGGTCTAGGAGCAGCTGCACGGGCGAGAAGGACTCATCCATGGCCAGGGTGCCGACGCACGGCATGAAGCCGGCCCCGAGGAAGGCGCCCAACGTCGCGAGTGAGGCCTTCTCCGCGCAGGCCTGGACGCCGCAGCGCACCGCGTTCGTGTGTATGTCGGTGCCGTCCGGGTAGCTGGGGATCCCGCCGTTCAGGCGGACGGAGACCTCGTGGTTCGCCCACTCCAGCAGCATCTTCTCCGGCGTCCCGAACGGCATCGAAAGGTCGCGGAAGTCGAACGGCAGCAGGCCCGCCCCATAGTACGTCCGGACATCCGTGAGCTCCTCGAAGAGGATCGCCCCGCCCAGGTTCTCCGCCAGGGTCTGCGCGTATGCGGCCACCAGGTTCAACGGCGTGTTCGCGCCGAGCGAGGGCATGGACATGACGTATACGTCGTCTATGTGGTCCCTGTGCCGGTATGCTATGTCCAGGCTGACCCCGGCCATCCTGAGGGGCGTCGCCACGAAGATGGGCAGGCCCTTCACGGGCTTGCCCAGGGCCTCGCACAGCGCGAAGTGGTGGTCGCTCGTCCTGACGCTGTTGATCTCGTGGGGCACATACCCTTCGCAGCAGACCGCGCTGTTCACGTTCCTCCGCAGGAATTGCGCCTCGGGGTGGACCTCGGTGGGGCGGCCGGGGCATGACGGCTTGAAGTTGGGCCATATAGCCGCCACCTTCGCCGCGTATTCGCCCATCCTCCGGTTGCCGGCGTCGTCGATGGGGATGAGGGTCCCGTCCATCATCTCATAGGTGTGGGCGTAGCCGTTGGTCCTGGTCGCGATCGGGCGGGCCGGCCTCCCGGCCCCGACGACTGCGGCGATACCCTTGTTTGAGGACCCTGCCTTGCCCTTGCCCCCCGCGCTCGCGCCCCCTGTGCCCCCGGCCCCGGCGGCGCCTTCGCCCTTGCCCCCCGCGCCCCCGCCCTTGCCCTCGCCCGCGGTCGCCGCGGCCTTCGGCTTGGACCTGCTCGGCCCGCGCTCCAGCTTGTCGCGCGTGACCTGGGGCTCGATCCTCACGGACGTGCCGACCGCGGCGTAGCCCTTCGACGCCAGCAGGCGCAGGAGGTCATCACGATGGAGGGTGATCCCTATCTCGCTTAATATTGCGATCGCGCCCTCGCGTATCTGGTCGATCTGGCCGTCCGTGAACAGCGTTTCCATAAGCATGGGTCAGCCGCCCTTTCAGCCGTGGCCGGGCGCGTGGCGGTATATGAGCTCCCGCAGCCTGTCATAAAAATATAGGTAGTTAGCCCAGGGCACGTCGCCCGTGACGCCGTGGTCCAGGCAGGGGACGTAGTATCCGCCCTCCAGCAGCGCGGGGACCTTCGCGAGCTCCGCGTCCATCATCCCGCGCGAAAATTCGAGCGTGTGCTTGTCCAGCCCGCCGATGATGCCCAGCTTGGGGTACCGCGCCCTCACCTCGAGCATGTCCAGGCCAAACTGCGTCTCCCAGGGGGTGACTATGTCCACCCCGCCCTCCATCCATAGGGGGACGAGGGGCCTGCCGTCGCCGTCGCTGTCTATGAGAAAGTGCCTGCATCCGCCCGCCCTGACCGCCGAGGT
>WRCU01000318.1 GCA_009783805.1 Oscillospiraceae bacterium | reverse complement strand
GCCGATGACCTCGACCCCCATCCCCGCCGCGTAGTCCGCGTAGTCGCATGCGTCGCCCTCCGAGTGCTGGCACCTGTACGTGTGGTTGTGCAGGCTCACCGCCCTCATATGCCCAGGTCCGCCCCCTTCGGCAGGGAGGCGTGCCATAGGGGGGCGCCGCCGAATTTAAACGTGTCCGCAAGCGGGAGCCTGGGGTGGGTCTGTATATTATCCATTGGTTCGCACCTCCATGTAAAAATGTTTCACGTGAAACATTTTTGGGTTTGCGTCACTTCGTGGCGTTGGTCATGGCGAGGAAGGCGAAGGGTGAGGCGCATGCGACCAGGTAGGCGGAAATGAGGAACACGCGCCTCTTGAAACCCAGCAGGTAGCGGGTTGAGGCCGCCGACTGCAGCAAGGCCACGGCGAACGCGGCGGCGATGACGGCGTGCCTGGGGAAGGCCATGTTGACTTCCCTGGTAAGCAGCATGTATGCCAGGAACGAGGTGGCCACGTTGGTCGCGGAGGCTATGTGGACCGGCGCGGTCGAACCTATGCCGGCCTTTCGCGCCCTATAGGTGAGCGCGGCGGCGGCGATGAGGGCCACGGCCCCCATGACGGCCATGACCAGCTGCGCGTCCGCCCTGGCCTCGGCCTCGTCCATCACGTACTGGACGCCGAAGCCGACGGACTCACGCGCGAAGATAGAGGACAGCAAGACGAAGGACAGGGAGCATAAGGCGAGCCCGCCCAGGATGCCGAGCAGGGCGGACCTCGCTATGGTCAGCGTTCTCTTGATCGTAATGCCTCGCAACAGGGCCATCCCCGCCTTTGCCTGCGCCCACCGTCTGTGGGTCGTGAGTTTATAGTGCGGCCGCCTGCGCCATAGCGGCCGTTTAGATCCCTTCGGGGATGATAACATATCGCCTAGGTCCCGACATAGCGGCATCGCACCGCCCAATCCGGATCGTTCGCCGTCGGGCGCGGCTTCCCGCGCGTGGGCTGAGGCGTCCCATATCTGGGCCGCAAATGTGATAGATTAACGGTCACGGGGGACATGGGACGCCGGATATGACGCCGGATACCGGGCCGACCGAACGCCGACACGCGGTGCGGCGGGGAAGGCGCTTTAAAAATATTAATTAATGGAGGAAAAGCCATGGTCAGGCCGAACGTGATACTGCTCATATGCCACGACATCGGCAAGGAGCTGGGCTGCTACGGGAAGCCCGTCAGCACCCCGAACCTCGACCGCCTGGCCGAGGGGGGGGTGAGGTTCGACAGGCACTTCTGCAACTCGCCGCCGTGCTCTCCGTCCCGCAGCTGCATGGTCACGGGTAGGTACGCGCACGAGACGGGGGCCGTCGGGCTGGCCCACTTCGGCTGGCCCCTGCCGGAAGGGGTTCGGACGGTGGTGGACCACCTGAACGACGGCGGATACGAGACCGCCCTGGTCGGCCATCAGCATGAGCGCCGCCCTGGCGAGGGGAGGTACCAAAGCGAGTTGAACCCGGTTGGGGGCAGGAAGATAGAGGACGCGGTCGACACGGCCTTGGATTACCTGAAGGGCCGGGCCGGGTCCGAAAGGCCTTTCTACCTGAACATCGGGTGCATGGAGACGCACGCGAGCCAATGGGGTGGGCAGGACGATTCCAAGGTGCCCAGGCGGAAGGTATACGGGTCCACCCCGGACGATGAGGTCCACATGATGCCCTACCTGCCCGAAAGCAAGGAGCTGCGCGAGCAGATGGGCTACTTCCAGGCCTGCATACGGCATTATGACAGGGAGGTGGGCCGCTTCCTGGACGCGGTCGAGGGGATGGGCCTCCTCAAGGACACCGTGGTCATATGCACGACGGACCATGGGATCGCAAATGAGCGCGCGAAAGGCTTCCTATATGACGCCGGGGTCGAGATAATGCTGCTCGTCAGGCTGCCGGACGCCTACGGCGCGGAGCGGGGCCGGAAGGTCGGATTCCTCACCCAGAACATGGACGTCGCACCCACGATCCTGGAGGCCGCGGGACTGCCGGTCCCGGCCGAGATGCGGGGCAGGAGCCTATGGCCCCTGCTCCTGGGCGGTGACTACGTAAGGCACGACCGCATATTCATGGAGCGGAACTACCATGACGACTATGACCCGATGCGCTCGGTGCGGACGGAGCGGTTCCACTACATACGCAGCATGAGGGAAGGCGCCGAAAGGCAGTGGCTCCCGCACGAGGTGCCGTACATGAACGAGACCTTCGTCTCGTGGCACAACGAGCTATGGCCCGACTGCAGGCCCCCAAGGCCGCGGGAGGAGCTGTTCGACGTCACCGCCGACCCGGATGAGTTCAATGACCTGTCGGGCGACCCCGCGTACGACGTGGTCAGGGCGGAGCTGGCCGAAAAGGTTGAGAGGTGGATGCGCGAGACGGGCGACCCGGTCCTGGGCCATGGCCAAGGCTTGATAGAGGCCCATAGGCGTGAGTTCGGCGCCTTCCGGGACGAATTCTACAAGGGGGGGATGGACTTCCCGGTATACCTGGAGTGGCTGGAGGAGAACCGGGACAGGGTGGGGCCCCCTCGATGACGCCTTATATGTCATCCTGAGCCCATACGCCTGTCATTGCGAGGAGCGCCAGCGACGCGGCAATCCCGCCCTGGCCCGTTATTGCGAGGGGCGCCAGCGACGCGGTAATCCCGCCCTGGCCCGTCATTGCGAGGAGCGCCAGCGACGCGGTAATCCCGCCCTGGCCCG
>WRCU01000317.1 GCA_009783805.1 Oscillospiraceae bacterium | reverse complement strand
CCGTATCCTTCGTCGAGGGTTCCGGCAACGATGTCGGCGATAACAATGTGAGGCTTTACTGGTCGTTTACAGTAGCGAACAGGGACGTTTCCGCTTATGTTACAAAGTTAAGCGGCAACAAAAACGACCTTACCATAACAATCGTCGATGAAATGCCGGACGGCAGCGTAAACACCTACACGGCGACTATCAGCATAAACAACAACGCGGCAGGTACATATAAAATCGGCCCTTACCAAGTATATGTGGATACAAAAGGCAACGACCAGATACGCGCCTGTTATATCGTGAATTAAGACGCTTACGAAAGTAAGTAGATTGCCTTAAATATTGTCTTCCAACCGAGGGTGTCATCTAGACACTCTCGGTTCTTTTATTCTGTTATTACCGTGCGGTTATATAAGGCCGCTTGCCATAGGTTAAGTTTGAACACGCCGATGCGCCTTCTTTATCCGACATTGTCAATGACAGTCAGCATACCTTTACCCAGTCAAGCGGAAAGTCACCGTCTTAACGCTGTGGGGCGGCACTACCCATGTATCTTCGGGGGTCTCATCCGTCACGTCCAAGTCCGCGGTTTCCGGACGGACCTCGTCGGGCCGATATACGTCGTTATACGCATAGACGTCGCCGTGGGCCAGCTGCCAATGGCTGAGGGCCTTATGCTTGACTCCGTCAGGCATCTCCAGCATGACCCTAATGCCCTCCGTGAGGCTTCGGTTGATGAGTGAGAGGGTCAGGCTGCCATCATCCAAGGCGGCGGCCGCGTCCAGCACCGTGACGTATTCGGCGTCATAGGCTGGCTTCGTGCCCGGCCACATCATCTGGGGCTCGGGCACCTTCCTTCCGTCACCCTCGACCGCGGTCGCCACCGCCCAACCGCGCATCCTTTCGGCGAAATGCCTGAACACGTGGTATAGCGGGGTCTTGACCACGCCCTCGCGATGCACGTGCAACGTACCGTTGCCGTTTAGCAGTAGGACATAGTTGGCCATGCCGACGTGGGGCGAAAGGCGTACCATCACGTTCAGGACGCCGGCGGCGAATACGGCGTCCTGCAGGCACCGCGGGCTGTGATGGTCCAAAACGAGCGTGCCGTCGGGCATCCGATTGAAATGGCGCGTGTTCCACTCATCCAGGGCCAGTCGGATACAGTGCGTCCGCGTATTGTGCGGCTGGACCCTATCAAGCATCTTACGGAAGTTCTGCGCGAAGACCGCCGGCGCATATGCGACCGAGTCAAACTCGCCGCCGCCCTTGCGGTCGACGGAGTAGCCGTACTGGTGGATCGTCAGATAGTCGATCATGTCGGCGGCCGAACCTAAGACCTCGTCATCCCATGAGCCGTCCACGAAGACGTTCGACCCGACGCCCAACACTTTAATGTACGGAGAATGGCGCCTCATGGCCTGAGCCCAACCCCGCAGGGTGCGGGCGTAGTGCGCGGCGTCCATCTGGCCGGCCTCCCAGCCCGCCCAAGTCTCGTTCCCGATGCCCCAATAGGTCACGGCGTATGGGTCCCTATGCCCGCCCTCACGCCTGAGAAGCACCTCGGGCGTACCTTGGCCGCCATTGCAATAGTCCAGCCACCTAAGCGCGTCCATCATGGTCCCGGTACCCAGGTTGGCGTTAATGTAAGGCGCGGCATTCGTCAGCTCGCAAAAACGTAGGAACTCATCCGTCCCGAAGGCGTTCCTCTCCAACCCGCCGGAGTTCCAGTTACGTGTAAGCGGCCGCCTTTCCCTTGGGCCGACTCCGTCCTCCCAGCGGTAATAGTCGGCGTAGCTGCCTCCGGGCCAACGTATGACCGTAGTGCCCAGCTCCCTTACGGCCTCCGTCACGTCACGACGCAGCCCGACTTCGTCGGAATGCGGTGAGGCGTCGTCCCACAGCGATGGGTAGATGAAATCCTTCGCGTGCTCCAGGAACTGGCCGTATATCAGAGGCGATATGACGCCGATCCTCTCGTTCGGGTCCACGCGCACCTTCGCGACCATAGGTCTCACCTTCCTCGATGATCAGGATGGCTTGGCTTTCTTGACGAACATGCCGTCTATGTGCCGGACGAGCGCGTTGTAGTCGAACGCCGACTCGAACTGCGCGGCGCTCCGCGCGGCGAACGCGCGCGCCGCCTCCGCCGCCCCTTCGGCCTTGCCGGCGTCCCCGGCCAGGCGGGCCGCGGCGACCCTCGCCAAGTGGCCGTACATCGCCATGCTGAACCTGAGCAGGCGCACGGATTCGGCCACCCCTATGTCGCCGCACTCATATTCGGGGACCGGCCCTTCCATCGCCTTGGCCAGCGCCCCGTACGCCTCGGCGCGCCTTGCGCCGCCCCGGCCCGCGCCGTCCCCGCCGTCCCCCGGCCCGCCCGCGCCGCCCCCGTCACCCTCCGGGCCGTTCCCGTCACCCTCCGGGCCGCTCCCGTCACCCTCCGGGCCATTCCCTTCACCCTCCGGGCCACCCCGACCGCCTAGCCTCATGACCTCGGACGCGGCCGTGAGCCCCTCGAAGAACGCGCGGAACCTCGGCCCGTTCGCCGGCGAGAAGGCCTCGGAGAAGAACCCCCCCACGATCTCGTCAAAGCTGCGGTCCGGCTGCAGGAGCGTGGCGGCGTACACGTACATAGGCAGGGACATGTCGGCGAAGACCCTTTGCTGCTGGCAGTTGACGACGCCGTTCAATCCCCTGGCCCGCAGGTTCGCCACGTCGGTATGGATTGTCCT
>WRCU01000316.1 GCA_009783805.1 Oscillospiraceae bacterium | reverse complement strand
GACGGCCTCCATCACGCACATCGGGAACAGCTCGCCGTATGAGGGCAGCATGAACACGTCCGCCGCGTTGTACAGCCCGTTCATCCGCTCCCTGGGGATTATGCCCGTGAAGGTGACGTTCGGAGGCGGGTCCTCCATATGGGCCTTCAGCTCCCTGTACCCTTCCGTCATGGCCCCGAAGGAGAAGCCGCCCGCCCATACGAAGGCGCAGTCCGGCATGGACCTCGCGATCTCGATGAAGTCGGCGACCCCCTTCCGGGTCTGCACCTGCCCCACCGAGAGCACCACGAACGCGCCCTCCCCGATGCCGAAGGCCCGCCTCTCCCTCGCCTTCCCTTCGGGGTCCATCTCATGGAACCCCTTGTCCGACACGTGGTTCGGTATGTACGTTATCCTATCCCGCCTCACCCCCAGCTCGCAGAGCCTCTCCGTGAAGGCGGGGCTCACGGTGACCAGATGGTGCATCCTCTTGTAGAAGCTCACCATGTACCTGTAAAAAATGGGGCCCACCGGGCCGGGCAGCCTGACGCTGCCCTTCACCGTCTCCGGCAGGAAGTGGACCATGCCCACGGCCCGCCCCCTCATCTTGGCGAACGTCAGGAAGAGGTAGTAGCGGAGGTTGATGGTATGGTAGTGCATTATGTCCATGCATGAGGCCTTGCCTTCGTGCAGCTCAAACCTGTCCGGCAAGGACTCCCTCATCAGGGCCGCGTGCTCCTCGTACACGGAGCCGACCCCCTGCGCCTTGACCTTGTGGGCCTTGGAGAGCATGTTTATGGACGTCCTCTTCCCTTCCATACCTTTTAATCACCCCCGATGCCGCGCGCCATACGGCGGAGCCGCCATGCGAAGGGCGGATATCGCTATCCGCCCCTTTTTTATTCTTTGTCTTTGGCGAGGCGCCGCCCGACGGGCGCAATACCCATGCGCTGTTTTCCGCCTTGGCCTACGCTCACGCCAGGTACCCCAGCCTCCTGAAGGTCTCCGCGCTTATCCTCACGCACTCGAGCGGGGCGTAGTCCACGCACCTGTCCTGCTCGACTATGGTCCAGGGGATGCCGTATTCGTCCCCCAGCCTGGTTATGGCCCCCACGTCCATTATCCCGTTGCCGACCTCGCAGATCTCCATGGCCTCGCCGGGCTTCATGTCCTTCTGGTGGATAAGGGCCAGGCGGCCCTTCACGCCCTTCATGTACCCGACCACGTCCACCCCGGCGTACTGGACCCAATACGTGTCCAGCTGCAGGCCGAAGTATTTGGGGTCCGTGTTCTCCATGATGAGGTCCAGGACGTACCTTCCGCCGATCCTCTCGAACTCGTGGTTGTGGTTGTGGTACAGGTACCTTATCCCCATGCCCGCGGCCTTCCTGCCTACCTCATTGATCCTCTCGGCGGCCGCCTTGACGGCTTCCTCGCCTTCATACTTCGCCCACGGTATGGCTATGTACCCGCATCCGACCTCAGCGTGGTACTCGAGCGCCTTGTCCGCCTTCGATGCGTCCAGCAGGTCGATCCCCTGATGGCTCCCTATGGGCGTGAGCCCCAGCTCGCCGAGCCTTGCCTTGATGGCCTTCGCGGGGAGTTCGTCGAACGAGGCGAACTCTATCCCCTTGTATCCCATCGCGGCGACCAGCCCCAGCTTCGTCAGCAAGTCGGTCTTGTCGTCGCGTATGGAGTATAGCTGCAACCCTACTCCTATCATGCGTTCCCTCCGATCAGTCCGTTAATCTCGCCCCTCCGCCTTCGTTAAAAGAAATACGGCTTCTTCGTCTTGTCGGATATGTATATGCCCTCGAGGATCTGGGTGACGACGAAGGCCTGCTCGGGCAGCACCGTAGGGTTCGTCCCATTGCGTATGGCGTCGATCCACTGCGCGGCCTCTATGACGCTGGGGTCATCGGACTTGCCCTCATAGAAGGCGACCCACCCTGAGCTTAGGTCGGGCTTCTTCACGTACATCCTGCTGTACTCCTCGCCGTTGATCCTCAGCCCGTCGCGCATGTCGGCGCCGGCCTCGGAGCCGCAGAGCGTGCACGTGGCCTCCTGCACGTCGAGCGAGTTCAGCGCCCAGCTCGACTCAAGGAATATCGTGGCGCCGTTCTGCATCACGACGAACCCGAACGCGGAGTCCTCGACGGTGAATTTCTTGGGGTCCCACGCGCCCCAGGCGTTCGCGGAGTCCGCCTTGCCGCCCAGCATGTGGTAGGCCTTGCCGACCACGTACGCGGGCTTGTAGTTGTCCAGCATCCATAGCGTCAGGTCGAGGGCGTGAGTGCCGATGTCGATGAGCGGCCCGCCGCCTTGGAGCTCCTCGTCGAGGAACACGCCCCAGGTCGGCACGGCGCGCCTGCGCACCGCGTGCGCCTTCGCGAAGTAGATCTCGCCCAGCGCGCCCTTCGTGCAGAGGTTCTTCAGGTACTGCGCGTCGGGGCGGTACCTGCCTTGATATCCGATCGTGAGCTTCTTCCCGGTCTGTTTGGCGGCGTCCACCATAGCCTGGGCTTCCTTGGCGGTCTTAGCCATGGGCTTCTCGCACATGACGTGCTTGCCGGCCTTGAGGGACGCCACCGATATCACCGAATGGCTGGAGTTGGGCGTGCAGACGTGCACGATGTCTATCGAGCCGTCCTTGATCAACTCTTTGTAGTCGGAGTAGACCTTTGATCCGGCCGCGCCGTACTTCGCGGCCGCCTCCTCGGCCCTTTCCTTCACGATGTCGCAGAAGGCGACCAT
>WRCU01000315.1 GCA_009783805.1 Oscillospiraceae bacterium | reverse complement strand
CGTTGGCGAGGGGCGTCTCCAAGGTCACGGTCATCGAGCTGGAGGAGAGGCATGCGGACTTCCCCGGGGTCTACTCCATGATCAACTACCGGCGCGAGTACCTAAGCCCGATCCCGGTCTGCCACATACTCGGCTACATCGGGGCCATGAACGCCAACGAGTATGACCTGTATAGGAACCTGGGCTACGGCGTCTCCGACTTGATAGGGAAGTCGGGCGTGGAGAAGATCGCCGAGAAGGATTTGCACGGCAGGTCGGGCAGGATGGTGGTGGAGACCGACCCGATGGGCAGGATACAGAGGGTGGTGAGGGTCGATCGGCCGGAGCCCGGGGACAACATCATACTGACCATCGACCTCGGCCTGCAGACCGTCGCATCGGAGTCCCTCGCAAAGACGATCAACGACATCAGCTCGAAGGCCGAGGGGAAGACCAGCCCGCAGAACAAGGGGGACGCGAACTCCGGGGCGGTGGTCGTGATGGACATCAACTCCGGCGAGGTCCTCGCCCTGGCGAGCTACCCATTCTATGACCCTTCGCTTTTTTTGGAGCCCTCCACGAACGCGGAGACCCAAAGGTCCATCACGGAACTGTTCACCGACGCCTTGAGCCCTTCGTTGAACAGGGCCATAAGCGGCCAGTATCCCCCGGGGTCGACCTTCAAGCCCCTCATCGCGATCGCCGCCCTGGAGGAGGGGATCATAGCCCCGAACCAGTACATCGAGGACCCGGGCATGATCTACGTCGACAGGACGCCGCTCCTGTGCCTGGAGACCCGGCACGGCGCGCTGCCCCACGGGCACGGGTTCATAGAGCTCAGCACGGCCCTCGCCACCTCATGCAACATATACTTCCACAAGCTGGGCCTGGAGCTGACGGGTGACGGCATAGACAAGTGGGGCAGGATATTCGGGCTCGGCGAGAGGACGGGCATCGACCTGGACTCCGAGTCGAAGGGCATAAGGGCCAGCCCCGAGTATAAGAGGACCAAGAAGGACGCCGGCAGCTGGGGGCAGCTGGACACGGCCCTGGCGGCGATCGGGCAGCACGACAACAGCTTCACCCCGATCCAGCTTTGCAACTACATGGCCGTGATCGCCAGCAACGGGAGGAAGTACACCCCCCACGTCATCCTCCGGCGGGAGTCGTTCGACGGCATGAAGGTGTACAACACGCTCGCGAACTACGAGCAGCTAAGCGTAAGCCAGAGCATCTTCGAGGAGGTCAAGGAAGGGATGCTCAAGGTCGCGAACTCACAGGAGGGCACAGCCGCCACGGTCTTCGCCGAGTTCACGGAGAAGTACGGCATAGTGGTGGCGGGTAAGACGGGCACCGCGGAGACCTCCGAGTCGATGTCGACGGCCGAGGACCACTCCAACAACGGCGTCTTCATCTGCTACGCCCCGGCCGAGAACCCTCAAATAGCCGTGGCGGTCGTCATACAGCGCGGCGTCTTCGGCTATTACGCGGCTGACGTGGCCAAGGACATAATGGAGTACTACTTCGGGGAGATGACCACCATCCATCCGGGCGACAAGGGGAGCGAGGCGTCCCGCCCGCTGGGCTATGCCTACCTGATCGAGTAGCCGCCCGCACCCGGCCTCAGGGGATCATGAACTCGATTTCTCCGCCGCCCGCCGGGGTCGGCCCGCCCGCCCCGTCCTGGGTCTGCGCGGGCTCACCCGACTCCCCACCGCCGCCCATGCCGCCCGCGTCGCCCCCATCCCCCGGATCGCCGCCGTCCCCCGGATCCGCGCCGCCGCCGCCTGACCCACCGTCCGTCCCGCCGTCCCCGCCGGATCCCGGCGTCACAGACCCGTCGCCGCCTTGGCCGCCGGGTCCCGGCGTCACAGACCCGTCGCCGCCTTGGCCGCCCGCGCCTTGGTCGGGATCCGCCCCGCCTCCCCCTCCCGCCCCGCCGTCACCCGGATCGACGGGGGGCTGCCTATGGACGGCGCAGATGAACGGCGGTATCTCATACATCCAGTCGGTCGGGTACGGGTCGTCCGTGAACCGCGGCGAGTACCTGGGCACCCTCTTGGTGAAAACCATTTCCGAGACGTAGGCCTGGGGGCAGTTGGCCCCGACCAGGTACATGCTCATCGCGGACGGGTCCGCGCAGACCTTGACGGATACGTGGAGGTCGCATAGGTCGCGCTCCGACGGCTCCGTCCCCTTGAGGAAATACTCGTCCCTCACCGCGCCGCCCCTTTGGTCGTGCCAGCACAGCTCGGACGGCGCCTTGCCCGAATAGACGCAGACCTTCCGGCTCACCACGTCGTTGGGCTGGGCGGGGAACGCCGAAGCCTCGGCGACCTTGTCGTATATGCCCTGCATGACGCCCTGCCATATGACGGCGGCCGGGTTCCTCGCCCCTTTTTCCAGCTCTATCGTCACCGCCCTGTCGTAGCCGTACCAGACCGAGCCTAGGTAGCTCGGCGTGTACGCGACGAAGCAGCGGTCCATGTCCTCGTTGGTCGTACCCGTCTTCGCGGCGATCGGCACGGCCGCCCCATCGAGGTCGCTGAGCCTGACGAACGCGGCCGTCCCCTGCGAGCCCCTCACGACGTCCCTGAGCATGTCGGTCACGATGAAGGCCGTCCCCTCGTCGTAGACTATCTCCGTGCCCTGCCTGACCTTCGGGTCCTTGAGCTTGTCTATGATGAGCCTGCCGTCCTTGTCCTCCACGCGCACGTAGGTGATGGGCTCGTAGTATATGCCCTTCCTCGCGAAAGGCAGGTACGCCCCG
>WRCU01000314.1 GCA_009783805.1 Oscillospiraceae bacterium | reverse complement strand
GACTAAGACGCCGGGTAGCCCCAATATAAATGACAGGCCCAAGTCATCCTTAATGTCCGGGTTGCCCACGGCCACCCCACGCAAGGACTCCGCATATGAGCGGAGCGCCTCCGCGTCGACGGAGACGGTCTCCCTATCGGCAGCCAGCCCGTCGACGTAGATGTGCAAGTCTACCTTGCCGCGCCTCAGCCGCCCCGCGACCATGCGCCTGACCCTGTCCTCCAGCGCGTTCAGCGCCTTGGGCATGCGCATGGAGAGGTCCAGTTGCCTCCCGTTGACCGACCTCAGCTCGACCTCAACGGCTCCGCCCCCAAACTCCGCGCGCGCCTTCCCGTAACCCGTCATGCTGGCCGGCACCCTCGCATCCCCACCCTTCCTACGGTATGCCGCCTTGCCGCCGTATATCCAACCCGCCGAACTCATACATTAATACAGCCATGGCCGCGATCGGCGCGGTTTCCGTCCTCAGTACCCTCGGACCCAGCGAGACCGCGATGAAGCCCGCACCCTTTAATGCCCCGATCTCGCCGTCCTCATACCCGCCCTCCGGCCCGCAGAAGAGGCCGATGCCGCCAGAGGCGTCGCGATCCCCGCCCCTTAGGCAATCCTTCAGCGACAGATCGCCCTCCCGCTCATATAGTGCGATGCGCAGGCCGAATCCCCAGTCCGCGCCGCATACCCCGCCTACCGTAGTCGGCTCCCATATCTCGGGGACCGCGCCCCTGCCGCACTGCTTCGAGGCCTCCAGCGCGACTTTCTGCCACCGCGCCCGTTTGGCCTCGGATTCGGCCCCGCCGCCCAGCCGGACGACGCTCCTCGCCATCGGGACGGGCACGACGCGGTGGACGCCCAACTCGACGCACTTCATGATCGTGAGGGCCATGTGCTCGGCCTTTGATATGCCTTGGAAGAGCGTGACCTTTATGTCCGGCTCCGTCACGGACTCCTCGGACCCCAGGATCTTCATCTTTAAAGACGGTCCCGATGGGCCTTCCAATACGCATCGGTAGACCCGGCTAGGCTCGGACATAAACCCCACGTCCACCGTATCGCCGGCGCGCATGCGCATGGACGCGGAGACGTGCCTTACGTCGGCCCCGACGACCGTGACGATGTCGCCGTCCCTGGCCCCGTCACCTAGCAGCAGCCTCCTCATCCCGGGTCAGCTATGCTGATAGGTAAGGTCGATCGACGCGTTCGCATTGTAGACCCCTATCTCTATCAGCCAATAGCCTTTCCTCCCATAGGTCCTGAAATCCATGCGCTCAGGGTCCTCTATGTCCTCGATGGTCCAGTCCGCGTCCTTCAGCATATCGATGAAGCCCAGCATCGTCTCCTTCGAGGTCTCGGCTATGCTTATGCGCATCTGCCTGGCGTCGCCTACGGCATGTATCCTGCCGTCAGGGTACCTGGGGATGCTCGCCGGTATGTATTCCGCCGGCCAGCCGTCGGAATCCAGGTATGGGAGTCCGGTGACGGGAGGCTCATCCGCCCCCGTGACCTGCAGGTCGTACCAGGACTCCGACGTCTCATTTTGGACCAAAGTCGCCCTGTCCGCGGTAGGTACATTCTTTTCATAGATGCTTGTGGTCAGGAACCCGGTCCATCTATGGTTGCTGCTGGTGACTATGACGAAGCCGGACTTCGTTATGGTGAAGTCCAGGTAACGGGGAGAGTTGTCCATGAACTCTATGCTCTTGCTGTTCCAATTCCCCAAGTTCGTGGGCCTGGTGGAGACGACCTTCTCCAGCGGGACGAACTCCGCCGTGAACTTCGCCATCTCCGCGGATAGGGAAGGCTTAAGGTAGTCATCGCGGTGGTCACGCTCGAATTTGAGGAAATCATCGACCGAAGACGCGTCGGCGCTGCCTTTCCCTATGGTCAGGATCGGATCCTTGGCCTCGAACGACTTCGTCTTCGGGTTGGCGTAATAATTCTCATATCGGATGGTCCGCGACAGCTCCCATTCGAGTATAACCGCGACCGGGGATTCGTAGTCCCTACCCAGGCCGTTCATGTACAGGTACTTGTTCCACCGTTGGTTGTAGTACTCATCCCACAGCTGGTTGCAGCCGTCCGAGCAGTAGCTGTGGTCGGGCCACTTGGAAAAGTGCGGGGTATAGTCGTCGGTGCGTATGTTGTATATGACGCCGTAGTAATCGCCTTCCAATGAGTCCCCGCCGGCCTTGGTTATCTGGACGGTCAGCTCCTCGGTCTGGTTGCGCTCCAGGTAGTCCTGGAAGATCGTCGACGTGCTTTTGACGGATATGGTCCAATAGAGCTTATCCTTCTTTTTCCTCTTGATTTCCTTCCGGCTTATCCTATGCTTCCTGACCGGCTGCTTCTTTCCGGCCGCCTTATTGATGGAAGGCGTTATGTCTATGGGGATATTCCCCGCTTTGTCCGCGTTCGTGTCGGAGCCGCCCTTGACCGTGAGTCCGTACCTCTCGGACGCGTACTCATCCGGCGGCGGGAAGTCCTCCCAGATCAGGATGCAGTCCCATACGTCGTCATCCTCGTCCGCGGGCACGACGTAGATCCCGCATTCGGCCGTCACCCCCGGCTTATCCGCCAGGCTGGCGGAAATATAGGTCAAGCCCTCTGACAGGGCGGTGATGAGGCCCTCCGCGTCGACGGCCGCGACGCCGGGGTTTGATGACTCCCATATGACCTTTTCATTATCCTTGACGTTATAATCCAGGTATATGGATGTCTCCGCGGGCAGTTCCATGAACGTGGGGTAGAGCTCGAG
>WRCU01000313.1 GCA_009783805.1 Oscillospiraceae bacterium | reverse complement strand
TTCGAGGAGACGAGCATATCCAGCGCCGGCGACATACTGAAGACGCAGGAGGTACGTTTCGCGAAGGGCGGCAGGAAGCTGGGGGCGCAGACGGCCGAGGAGTTCAGGTTCATCATGCCGAAGTCCAAGGGCGCATGGAGCGGGGAGTGGGAGCTCGACAAGAAGGTGACCTTGTTCGACGGCCTGACGGCCCCCATAGCGAAGGGCGAGGTCGTGGGCCGGGTAGACTACTACGTGGGTGAGTACTGGGCGGGGCAAGGTGACCTGGTCGCCAATGCCGACATCGAGTGCATCAACCTGGTCCGCATCATGAACGGCCCGAGCAAGGTCTCCGTGACCCAGCCCGACGGCGTGGGCGGGGGGGCCGAGGAAGGCAGCGCGTTCCTCTACTACTCGGCGCTCGCGTTGATGGCGCTGGGCAGCGCGGGTTTTTTGTACTTGCTTTTCGCCAGCCTGTCGAACAGGCGTCGGGTCAGGCGCAGGTGACGCGTAGGCGGCATGCGGACAAGGCGGCCGTCCGTCACCCGAATATGTGCCCGGCGATCGACATTATGGCGTCGACGGTGAAGTCCGGCCCGGCTCGGAGCAGCTCCCCGACGTCACCCAAGCCGTAGAGCACGCCGCACGTCGATGTGCCCGCCCTTTTGCCGGCCTCAATATCGCCGGCGCTGTCCCCTACCATGAGCGCGCCCCCCGGATCCTTCCCCAACATGCCCAAGGCAGCCAGCAACCCCTCGGGATGCGGCTTCATCCGGCTCACCGACTCCGGCGATACTAAAGCCCCAAAACTCCCTAATATCCCGAACTTCCGCAGGATCTTCGCGGTTATGTCGCCGGGCTTGTTGGTCACCACGGCCGCGGGGACCCCGCGCCCCGCCAGCAAGGCCAGGAATTCGGCTACGCCCGGATAAAGCGTCGTCTCGTCCGCGTAATGCTCCAGGTAGTATTCCTTATAGACGGCCAGCATGGCGTCCAAGCCGTCCTTGCCATGGACCCCGGCGCAGTTGGCCACCAGGCTCCTGGCGCCGTGCCCGACGTGCCTGATGATCGAGCCGTAGTCCAACGCGCCCATCCCGAATCGGGCCAGCGTATGGTTCACGGCTCCCGCTATGTCCTTGCCCGTGTCGGCGATGACACCGTCGAAATCCAGTATGACCGCGTCTATGCCCATTCCCATCTCCCCTCGCACCATCCCCCCGTCATGCTGGGGCGGCCCCAAGCCGACTCAGGCGGGGCCGCATAGGGCCGCCCGCCCACGGCCGCGGCCGTCCCCCACCGTCCGCCGACGCCACGGCCTTGCTCACACCTTCAGGATGAGGATTATTATGGACAGGAGGCAGAAGCATAGGTTTATGAGCAGGAGGAAGCTCACCGCCTGCTTTTGGCTCAGCCCCTTCGAGAGCAGCCTGAAGTGCGCCTGGCCGGTGTCGCCCTTGTTAATCGGCTGCCTGTTCGCTATCCTCTTGAGCACCACGAAGATGTTGTCGAATATCGGAACGCCCAAGGCCAGCACCGGTATGAACAGCGACAGGAAGGTGACTTGCTTGAAGGCGCCGGACAGCGCGACGATGGCCAGGATATAGCCTAGGAACGTAGCCCCGGAATCGGCCATGTACGCCTTCGCGGGGTATTTGTTGTAGATCAGGTACCCGAGCGCCGAACCCGTGAGCACTATCGCCATGACGGCCGGCCCCGACTGGCCCTTGGCGACCGCGACGACGAACAGCGTCATGGATGATATAGACGCGAGCCCCCCCGCCAGCCCGTCCAGCCCATCCATGAAGTTGATGACGGTGGTCACCCCGAATATCCACATTACCGTCAGCAGGAACTGCAGCGCGGTCGGTAGGACTATCATCTCGCCGTTAAAGGGGTTCGTGAATCCTGTGAAGACGATCCCCGAGAAGTAGGCCACCACGGCGGCCGCAATCTGCACCAGCGCCTTGGGGAGGGACGGGAAGTCGCGCCTCCGTGCCTTGAACCAGTCGTCCACCAACCCTATGCCTAGGATCATCAGCCCGCCGCAGGAGACGGCCAGGGTCTGCCAGCCGACCTCCGGCACGAACGCCAGGTAGGCCACGAAGAAGCTGATGAAGATGCCGATGCTGGCGGCCATCGGGACGGGTTCCTTGTGTAGCTTCCTTTCGATGTCGACGGGCTTGTCCACGAAGTCGACCTTGATCGCGAACCTCCTGAGCACCGGTATGAGCGAGGCGGAGACCACGAAGGCTATTAGGAATGCCCCTATATATTGAATATGCATCATCCCACCAAGCTGACTATGATGGTTTATAGGCGCACAGGTCGGTCCTTACGCCCTTCACCCCGGGCCTCACCGCGAACAGGGAGCCCGCGTCGGGTTCGGCCAAGAGCTCCGCCTCGCTCAGGCCCATCCTGGCCGTGGTTATGTACAGGACGTCCAGCCCCCCGCCCCCGAACGCGCATGATGTGACCTTGGAGGCGCCCACCTCGACCTCGCGCACCAGCCTGCCGCCGGCGGGGTCCCAACATCCTACCGTCCACCCGCCGAACTCGGCGATCCAGAGGTTCCCCTCGCAGTCCGCCGTCATGCCGTCGGGCCCGCCTTTCCTGCCCAGCGACCTGAAGTCCAGTATGACCCTGGGGTTCGATATGTCGCCGCTATCCGGACGGTAGTCGTAGGCGACGACCGAGGACGTTCCGGTGTCGATGTAGTACATGGTCCTGCCGTCCAGGCTCCATATGGTCCCGTTGGAGCAGGTCACCCCTCCGACCATGGCCCTGCATGAGCCGTCGGGG
>WRCU01000312.1 GCA_009783805.1 Oscillospiraceae bacterium | reverse complement strand
TGGACCGGGGGACCCTGGGGGACCATCGTATCTTCATGCTTAGCCTCCTTCCCGCGCGGGGCCAGTCTGGGCCAGCTCGCGCATCCTCCCCGCCGTCCGCAGGTAGTATGGGCTGGGCACGGGGCCATCCAGCAAAGGGTCACCGGTCTCGGCCATCCACTTGGCGCCCCTCACCTTAAGCTCATGCATGACGCCGGCGGCGGCCGGGTCGTCCGCTAGGTTATTGAGCTCCTCCGGGTCAGACGCCAGGTCGTACAGCTCCTCGTGGCGGCCCTTGCGCAGCGGGTACCTGAGCCAATGGTAGCGCTCCGCGGAGTCGATCCTCACGTCGTACATGGACTGCGCCTCCGCGTTCAGTATGTACTTGTGCGTATCGGTCCTGATGGCCCTCATGGGGTCGTAGTTGTCATGGAACGTCTTCTCCAGGAAGACGGCGTCGCGTATGGGCGCGGCCCCAGCCGGGTCTTTCAGCGCCCCTAGGAAGCTGATCCCAGCGGTCCCCTCCGGCGGCGCGATCCCGCAGGCCTCCAGCAAGGTCGGGTATAGGTCGACGTGGCTCACCAGCATGTCGCTGCGCGCGCCCCCCACCCAACCGCCGTCGTCGTGGCGCATGAACAGCCCCACGCCGACGCCCGGGTCCAGCAGCGTCCCTTTGGCCCTCGGGAAGTCTATCCCATGGTCCGTCGTCACGGCGAATATGGTTCCGCCGGCCAGCCCCATCCGCTCCAGCGTGCCCACGATCTCACCCAGGCCGTCGTCCAAGGCCATGCAGGACCTCTGCAGCTCGGCCATCTCCGCGTCCACGGCCGGGTCATCGATGAGGTACGGGGCCTTCCAAACGCCGCGCTCGCCGTAGGGCTCGCCGAACTCGCGCCAGTCCCTGTGCGTCTCTCCGCTGCACACCTCGATGAAGAACGGCACGTCCGTCCCTACCCCGGGGTTGCGGCCCAGCCAAGCCTCGATGTCGGCCCCGGCGCCCACGAGCAGCTTCTCGCCCCAGTTGTTCATATACCCAACGCCGTGGATGCCTTCGTCGAAGCCCAGCGAGAATATGTCGCCCGTCTCGTGGTTGAACCCGCTCATCGCGGTCCTGTACCCGCTTTCCTTGAAGACCCTGGCCAGGTGGCGTTCCTTCTCCGCCAGGTCGAATTCGCCGCAGAACCCGGTCAGGCCCATCAGCCCGTTCTGGTGCGGGTACCTGCCGGTGACGATGCCCGAGCGGGCCGGCGAGCACAGAGGCGACACGCAGAAGGCGCGGTCGAAGGTGACGGCCTTTTCCGCCAGCGCGTCGAAGTGCGGGCTGGGGAACGTCTTTATGCCGTACGGCGAGTAGAACCTGCCCGTGTCGTGGGATATCAGGAGCACCACATTGGGTCTCTTGTCGGACATATTAATTAGCTCCCTTCTCTTGCGGCGCGGGTCAATAGTACCCATTCCTCTTCGGGAGCGGGTCGGCCGTCTGGGCCATCCTGTCGCACAGCCTTTGGTACATGGCCAGCTTCACGCCCGCGTAGGCCTTGTCGTTCCATAGGTTGACGTGCTCATTGGGGTCTTTCCCGAGGTCGTACAGCTCGCCCAGATTCTGCCCGTGGAAAGCGGTGAGCTTGTGGCGGCCGTCGCGCACCATCGTGCAGTAGCTGGGGCTCGCGTCGGGGTTCGAGTTGTAGTACTCGCAGTAGACGTCCTCACGGAAGGAGTCTGCCGCCCCCCCGTCCGTCAGGAACGGCCACAGCGACCTGGCCTGCATGCCCGCGTTCCTGGGCAGGCCCGCGATGTCCAGCACCGTCGGGGCTAGGTCGCCCAGCTCGACCAGGGCCTTCCTGCGCACGTTCGCCGGGACGGCCCTGCCGTACGAGACTATGAGCGGGACCTTGATGGCGCAGTCGTACAGGAAGGGCCCCTTGTGGTACAGGCCGTGGTCGCCCAGCAGCTCCCCGTGGTCGGAGGTGAATATGACCGCCGTCCTGTCCTTCTGCCCGGTCCTCTCGAGGGCCTCCAGCAGCCTCCCTATCTGGAAGTCCATGTGGTCGATCATGGCCCAATAGGCGGCCGTAAGCATCTTCCTGTCGCGCGGGGCGGATCCCAGGAAGTTGAATGACTTGGCCTGGCCTTCCATGTGCCTGCCATGGCAGGGAGGCTTCGAGTCGTGCTCGCCGTCCGCGTAGGCGGGCTCGGGCAGGTCGTCCAGCATCGGGAGGTACCTCTCGAAGTACTCCCTCACCGGGGTGAACGGGAAGTGGGGGTCGAACATGTTGACCGAGAACAGCCACGGGAAGAGCGAATCCTTATAGCTCTCCATGAAGCCGATGGCCTTGTCGACGCAGTAGGTGGTCTGGTGGTGCTCGGACGGCATGCCGTCGAACACTTGAGGGTGGTCGGCGCGTCTCGGGGTCTCGAATTTAACCCCCTTCTCCAGCAGCCACCTACGGTACGAGCTCTGCGGGTGGTCGTGGCATGGGGCGTGGTCCCAGTGGAACTCGCAGTAGCCGTCGTCTATGCGGCGCTCCTGCCCCCACATGAACTCCTCCTCGGTCGGGTACTCCCTCGGCCAGTCGGCCCTGTCGCGCCCGAAGACCTCGTAGCCCCTGTGGCAGGCCGACAGGTGCAGCTTGCCCGAGAGGCCGCAGCGGTACCCGTCGTCGCTCAGCGTCTTGGTCACGAGGACCTCGTCGGCCGGGATGTCCTGGCCGTTCTGGCGGAGCCTCGTGGTGACCGGGTAGCGCCCGGTCAAGAAAGACCCCCGGCTGGGCGTGCAGAGGGGGTTCTGGCAGAACGCGTTCTCGAAGAG
>WRCU01000311.1 GCA_009783805.1 Oscillospiraceae bacterium | reverse complement strand
GTCCTTATGCCGTCATTGCGGGCCTCTACGCCCGTCATTGCGAGGAGCCTGTAGGCGACGAAGCAATCCATAAAGGCTGGATCGCCACGTTAACGCTCGCGATGACAGGTAAGTGATAGATTGCTTCGTCATTTCATTCCTCGCAATGACGGGATGTAAATCGCCGCGTCGCTAGCGCTCCTCGCGATGACAACCCTTCGTCATTGCGAGGAGCCTGTAGGCGACGAAGCAATCCCGCCTTCGTCATAGCGGGAGCGGCCTCTCCGCCCTCTCCGGCCCGTAGCCCAGGAACATCACCATCCCGGCCAGCACCCAAAAATACACGGTCACCATCGGCGCGTCGAAATTGTTGAGGACGACGTTCGTTGCCAGCACCCCAACGATGCTGCACATGGCGCCCAGCGCCAGGCCATAGTACTCCGTCCCGACCAGCCGCCTGACCGCCCGGAACCCGGAGACGAGGAGCCCCGCCATGAGCGCCAGGAAGGACGCCAGCCCGGGCAGGCCCATCTCCACCGCTATCTTCAGGTAATAGTTGTCTATGTAGAACGTGAAGGGCATCCTGTTCGCGGCGGCCACGGCCCCGCCGAACCGTCCCAGGCCCACGCCCGCCAGCGGGTTCTCCCTGACCATCTCGACGGCCGCGGGCCATCGCATCAGCCTGCCAGCCCTAAGGCTGCTGTTTATGAAGTCGTCCGAGATGAGGTATGAGATCCTCTGCTGGACGGAGGGTATCCCGAAGTAGACGGCGACGGCGACGATGGCGAAGACCATGACGACCCTCTTGTCGCCCATCATGAAGGCGAAGATGGCCAGCGCTATGGCCAGGGCGATCCAGGCCGACCTGGACCCCGTGAAGACCATGCACATGGTCATGACGACGGCCATGAACCCGGCCGCGACCCTTGCCCGCAGGTCCTTGTTGTATAGGACGATGGAGACCGTGATCGGGATCACGCACAGCATCAGCACGGCCAGTATGTTCGGGTTCCCCGCCACGGAGAAGACCCTGGGCGCCACCGTATCCTCCGCCCTGTCCGTCCAGGACGCGGGGGTGTCCACCCCATGGAAGTATTGGAAGACGCCTATGGCTGCGGCCACGAAGCCGGCGCCTACTATGGAGTGCGCGAGCCCTTTTATATACCTCCTCTCCCTGGCGAGCTGCGTTATCACGAAGAAGAAGAGCATGTACTCGACCACCGCCCTGTATCCTTTTAGGCCGATGTATATGTCGGGCGAGTTCGCGAAAAGGTAGAAGGTGCACACGGCCACGAACAGCATGAGGGGTATGTCGACGGGCGTGAACACATAGGGGACGTCGCGCCTGTGGACCAGCCATTTGTACAGCCAGACGGCGACGCACCCAAAGAGCAGCAGCTCGCTCCATACGGCCTCGAGCAGCGGTATCCTCACGAACGCCGTCACGGCGTAGTATATGATCGAGTACTGCGCCACGAGCAAAGTCGCCAACGGATATTTGACCAAGAACACGACGCAGCACGCGCCGACGACGGCCAGGACGGATACGGCCTTCAATTGGGGGAACGCGATGGCCAGGCAGACCGCCGAAAGCGTCGCCGCGGCCAGCAGGAGGGCGGCTCTGCGTCTCGGGATCCCCTTGACCCTTACGGCCGCCCGATATAGGGCGCTCCGCCCGGCGCTGGGCGCTATGGCGGCATGGGCCCGCCCGGCCAGTCGGTCGGCGAGGGAGAAGACGGCCGCCGCCGCGCGGTACGTAACTGAAAAGTGCGAGGTCGGGGCCTTGCCCAAGAAAGAGGCGAACCCCCTGCCCGTCCGGCTCGACTTATACGCGCGCGCCGCCCAGGAGGCGAACCGCGTGATGGCGCAGAGGTTGAACCAGGCCCTCAGGCGCGAGATCGCCGCGACGGCGACGCTCCCCCGCATGGCCAAGGCGCCCGCCCCCAGGGCGGAGGCGCCGCCGTCCGTTCTCAAGCGAACGTCGGGAGCCGGGCCCTTGCCATCCGCCTCCGTGCCGCCGTCGGGGGCCGGTCCCCCGCCCATTGCCGCGGCGTCGTCGCGGGCCTGGCCTTCGCCGCCCATCTTCGCGCCGTCATCCAATCCCATCGTGACTCCCCATTCAGCCCAGGACCGTTATGTCCTGGATGTACCCTTGCGCCTCGGCGAAGTGCGTCTTAAAGGTGAAGACCTTGGCGACCGCCAACTCCTGACTCCCCAGCTTGATCACGGGCACCGACTCGTTCACGGTGGCCCTCACGGTGATGAACAGCTCCACCCTGCCGGGGACCTCCGAAAGCATGACGTTCCCATCCGAGTCGGAGACCTGCGTGAGGCCCGGCGCGGCTGAGAACGACTTTATGTACGCATTCACGTAGTTCGTGACGGAGACTAGCTGGTCGCCCTCCTTGATGGCGCCGACTATCTCTTCCGGGACCGACCTGCACCTGACGGTGAACTCTATGTCCCGCATCCCGCCGCCCGTTATCGTGATCGTCGAGCTCCCGAGGAAGCTGAAGGCCACGAACGCAAGCGCCCCCACGGCCACGAGCAGCACGGCGAGGTCGATCACGTTGATGAGTCCGAACAGCCTGCCCTTCCCGTCCACCACCTTCATGCGATCACCTCTTCCTTATCTCGGCCCGCACCCTGCCCCTAGGCGTATAGGAGACGGCATAGACCCTGTCGCCGCAGTCGAGCTCATGAGTGGACCCTTCGCCCCCGAAGGCGCAGCGGTCGTCGTCCCTGTCCAGGCCCGCGATCCCGGTCCCATCCGTCTCAATGCCGGAGACAAGCCGCCTAAGGATCGCCATCTCGTCCACG
>WRCU01000310.1 GCA_009783805.1 Oscillospiraceae bacterium | reverse complement strand
GGCGTTTTTGCTCTCCCCTTGGGCATGGAGGGAGACGCTGGCGCGCTGGCGCGGCGAGGGGCTGCCGGAAGGCTGCGACCTTAGCGCCCATTTCGGGACGGACGCCGAGCGCATCGTCCCGCTCACCATGCAGGGGCCCTACGGCCCATACCTGAATCCGCCCTTCGAGGTAGAAATCCTTTCGGATGGCGAAAGTTCCATAGTCCAGCGCGACGTGGACGGCAGCGTCGTCAGGCTCTTCAAGGACGACCGCTACCGGTCCATGCCGCAGTGGGTCTCGTATCCCATGCGCGGCAGGGAGGATTGGGAGACGCTGATCAAGCCGCGCCTCGACGCGTCGGTCCCCGGGCGCAGGCCTGAGGGCGGGGCCTGGGACGAGTACGTCGGGCAGGCGAAGTCCCGCGACTATCCCCTCGGCATGTGGTGCGGCTCACTGTACGGCTGGCCGCGCAGCCTGATGGGCGTGGAAGGGCTGTCCTACGCCATGCACGACGACCCGGCGCTCGTGCGCGAGATGTGCGAGCACATAGCGGACTTCGTCGTGGAGACGATCACGCCGATCCTAAGGGACATAGAGCTGGATTACGCGTTCATATGGGAGGATATGGCGGGGAAATGCGGGCCGCTATGCTCCCCCGCCGCATACCGGGAATTCATGGGCGGCCCCCTGCGCCGTATAACCGAGGTTTTGAGGAAGCACGGCGTCAGGAACGTCATAATCGACAGCGACGGCAACAACGACGTAATGATCCCGCTGTGGCTGGAGCTCGGCGTCAACGGCCTCCGCCCGTTTGAGGTCGCCGCCGGCTGCGACCCGGTGGCCTCGCGGAAGCTTTACGGGCGCGACCTCATCATCCAGGGCGGCATAGACAAGAGGGCTCTGGCGGGAGGCAGGCAGGCCATCGACAAGGAAGTGCTTTCGAAGGTGCCTTGGCTGTGCATGCAAGGCGGTTACTTCCCGCAGGTGGACCATCTGACGCCCCCCGACGTCCCGCTCGCGGACTACGAATATTATTCCGGGCTGCTGAGGAAGGTGGCCGATGACCCCGAACGCTACCTGGGCTTCCGTCCATGATGTATAATCCTATACGGCCGGAGACGCGGGCGGCTTCCTAAGGCCCATGCCCGGCCTTACACCTAGACGGGGTGAGCGATATGGATGCGGGATTCCGCTCGATCGGCGCGTTGGGCCAGGCCGAGGCCGCTCTGGAAGACATATGCGGCGTGATGGCGAGGAGGCTTTCGGCCAACCCGGCGGGCTCGTGCCCGGTGGACGTCGCCTCCGCCTTCCTGACGATGTGCCACGCGCAGACTTGCGGCAAATGCGTGCCGTGCAGGGTTGGGATAGGTCGGATCATCGGGATACTGGATGGGTTCCTGTCAGGCCGAGCCTCAATGGATGACCTGGACCTTCTGGAGCGCACGGCCGTCTGCATTAGGGACACGGCCGACTGCGCGCTGGGCTATGAGTCCGCGGCCACCTTCCTGGGCGGGCTCAGGGGCTTTCGGGAAGACTTCGAGAACCATGTCCGCATGAGGCGCTGCCTAGGCGGCGAGGCCTCCGCCATACCATGCTCGCGCGGCTGCCCCGCCCACGTGGACGTGCCGGGGTACATAGCCTTGGTGCATGAGGGCAGGTATGAGGAGGCCGTCGCGCTCATCAGGAAGGACAACCCGTTCCCCTCCGTCTGCGGCCTGGTCTGCGAGCACCCATGCGAGGCCCGCTGCAGGCGCCGCATGGTGGATGACGCGGTCAACATCCGCGGCCTGAAGGCATACGCCGTCGAGCGGGTCATAAAAGATGGAGGCGGCTATCCGAAGTACAGCCGAAACCCCACTGAGAGCCGCCTGCCCAGGCACCCGCCCACGGGCAAAAGCGTGGCCGTCGTCGGCGCCGGCCCGGCCGGCCTCACCGCCGCCTTTTACCTGACCATCATGGGCCATTCGGTGACCGTATATGAAAGGCGCAGGCATCCGGGCGGCCTGCTGCGGTATGGGATACCGGGCTATAGGCTCCCAAAGGACAGGCTGCAGGATGAGATAGGCTACATGGCCTCGGCCGGCGTGGAGATAGTGACATCGACCGAGGTCGGGAAGGACGTGAGCCTGGCGGACCTGCGCGGCTCTAGCGACGCCGTCTACCTGTCCATAGGCGCGGGCACGGACAAGCGCCTAGGCATCGAGGGCGAGGGCTGCCAGGGCGTGATCTCCGCGATGGAGCTCCTTTCGGCCGTCGGGGATGGGGAGGCGCCGGACTTCTCGGGCAAGGCGGCCGTCGTGGTAGGGGGCGGGAACTCAGCGATGGACGTCGCCCGCACCTTGGTAAGGCTAAAGGCGAGCAGCGTGGTAATAGCCTACCGGAGGAGGAGGGCCGACATGACCGCCCTCCCCGCGGAGGTCGAGGGGGCCGTCGGCGAGGGGTGCGAGATTTTGGAAATGCGGGCGCCCATCAGGGTGGAGTCTTCGGGCGACGCCGTCTCGGCGCTGTGGGTGAGGCCGCAGGTCGTGGGGCCCATCAAGTCGGGCAGGCCTACCCCGGTGGACGGGGACAAGGCCGACGAGCGGATCAAGTGCGACGCCGTCGTCATGGCCGTGGGGCAGGACGTCGACTACGCGCCCTTGGAAGGCGAGGGCGTCCCGATACTAAAAGGCCTCATAAACGCCGGGGCCGACTCTTTTGTGGCCGGCCTCCCGGGCGTGTTCGCCGGCGGCGACTGCGTGGTCGGACCTTCGTCGGTGATAAGGTCCATCGAGGCCGGCAAGGTGGCCGCGGCAAACATAGACGCGTACCTGGGATATG
>WRCU01000309.1 GCA_009783805.1 Oscillospiraceae bacterium | reverse complement strand
TGAGCCTGAGTCCACCGTGAGGGTGTCCATGCCCGTCTTAATCGAGACGTTCCTCTCCGACTTGTCCTTCCTGACGGCGTAGACCGCCTCCTTCACCTTCTCGCCGAACGCGAGGACCTTCGCGTCCGCCTCCGCGCCGACGGCCCATTCCGTCACGTGGAGCGACGGCGCGCCCTCGAAGGCCATGAAGAAGTCCCTGTATATGGCCTCGGTGACGTGCGGCACGTATATCGCATACAGCTTCAGTATGCCCAGGAGGGCGGCGTACAGCGCGCACCTTCCGCTCCTGTGCGCCTCGGCCCCATGCTCGTCGGGGTTGTACAGCCTGTCCTTCGCTATCTCGATGTAGTTGTCGCAGAAGTCCTTCCAAAAGAGGCCGTCGGCCTCATGCCGCGCCGGCCCCAGCTCGTACTCGTCCAGGTAGGCCGCGGCCTTGCCGGTAGCCTCCCTTAGCCTGCACAGGATCCACCTGTCGATGGGCATCAGGCTGTCATACGGGATGTCGCGCTCCTCCCGGGTGAACCCATCCAAGCGCGATATGGCGAACCTGGCGGCGTTCCAAAGCTTCGTGATGAACCGTTTCGAGGCGCCCAGGTCGTCGACGGCAAAGAACGTGTCGGTGCCCAGCTTCGCTCCGGCCGTCCAATAGCGCAGGACGTCCGCCGAATGCGTCGCTATGAGGTGCTTAGGGTCGAAGTCGTTGTTCGTCTTGGACTTGCTGATCTTCTCGCCTTTCCTGGCGAGGATGAACCCGCATATCATGAGGTCCTTCCATGGTATGCCCCCGGTATGGTAAAGGCTGCGCACTATCGTGTAGAACGACCATGTGCGGATGATCTCATGCGCGTGGGTGCGCATGCCCATCGGCACCAGCTTGAGCCCCAGCCGCTCGTTTATCTGCGGCGTCACGCTCGAGGTCGCCCATGTGTCGAAGACCGCGCTTTCGGGTATGAACTCCGTGCAGCCGCATCCGCACGCCCCGACGTAGGCTTGCTCCAACGGGTTTACGGGCAGGTCGGCGGGGTCGGCGAAGGCGGGCTTCCCGCAGCCGCCGCAGTACCAGACGGGGAACGGGACGCCGAAGAAGCGTTGGCGCGATATGCACCAGTCCCACTTCAGGTTCTCGACCCAGGCGACGTACCGCGCCTTCATGCTGGCGGGGTACCACCTCACCTCATCGCCCGCCTTGAGGAAGGCCTCCTTGCCGCTCAGTATGTCGATGTACCATTGCCTGGAGGGGATTATCTCGATGGGCCTGCCGCATCGCTCGTGTGTCCCCACGGTATGGGTGATGGCTTCCGTTTTGACCAGGAGGCCGCGCTCCCCGAGCAGCCTGATGGCCTCTTCCTTGGCCGCCTTGACGGTCAGGCCGCCCAGTAGCGGCACCTCCGGTGAGATCCTGCCGTCCGGCTCGATCGCCCTCACGTATGGCAGCCCGTGGTCGCTGTACCATTCGACGTCCGTGGAGTCGCCGAACGTGGAGCACATGACCACGCCGGTCCCCTTGTCGACGCCGACCCGCGGGTCCGCCTTAATGGGTATATCATGGCCGTATAGGGGGACGTTCGCCGTCCCGCCGATCAGGTGGCGGTAGCGGCCGTCCTCGGGGTTCACGAACAGGCAGACGCACGGGTAGAGGAGCTCGGGCCTCGTGGTGGCCACCTCCAGGGGCTCGCCGCCTACGCTGAAGTTCACGTAGCAGAAGGTGCCCTCCATGTCGGTCGCGTCCAGCTCAGCCTGCGCGATGGAGGTGCCGCACTCCACGCACCAGAGGACCGGGGACTCCTTCTCGTAGGCCTTCCCCATCCTCACCAGGTCGAGGAACAGCCTCTGCGATATAGCCTGCACGTCCGGGCCGATGGTCCTGTACTCTGTGCTCCAGTCGGCGGAGAAGCCGAGGGACTTCCAGAACGCCTTGAACTCATCCTCGTACTTGGCCGTCGTCTCCAGGCACTTCCTGGCGAACTCGCTGCGCGGCATCGACCCCGCCTTGATCCCCTCCTCGCGTTCCACGAGCCTCTCGGTCGGCAGCCCGTTGTCGTCGAAGCCGAACGGGTAGAAGACGTTGCGGCCGCGCATGCGGTGGTAGCGCGCGACTATCTCGGCCTGCGTGTAGGAGGATAGGTGGCCCATATGGAGGCTCCCGCTCACGGTGGGCGGCGGGGTGTCGATGGAGTATATCTCGCCCCCAGACTCCTTGTCAGGGTCGAACTTGAAGACGCCGCCGGACTCCCATAGGTCCTGCATCTCCTTTTCCGTCTTCTGGAAGTCGTACTTGCCTTGCATGGCGGATCCCCCTTCGTCTGCCTTTGCGGCGCGCACGCGCCTTAAGGCGGCCCATTCGGCGATATCTTACGCGGATCATGGATAAGTGAATATATCATAGGCCGGCTCGGCTCGCCACTGTGCCGTTGGGGTGCGCGTATGCGGCCCGTTTACACGCCGCGGGCGCGATGGTAGAATCCCTTTGGCGGTGGAAGCCGGGGTGCCCGGGAGAGACGGGCCTCCAGAGAGGTCAGGGGGGTGGCCATTGGGTAAGGTCTTGGTTGTCATGGGCAGCGACTCCGACTTGCCGGTCGTGGCGGAGGCCATAAAGGTGCTCGGGGAGTTCGCCATAGAGGTCGACGCGAGGGTCTGCTCCGCGCATAGGACGCCGTATAAGGCGGAAGCCTTGGCGAAGGGGGCGGAGGCGGGGGGCTATGACGTCATAATAGCCGCGGCGGGGAAGGCGGCCCATCTGCCCGGGGTCTTGGCGGCGTATACGCCCCTTCCCGTGATAGGGCTGCCGATCAAGTCGTCCTT
>WRCU01000308.1 GCA_009783805.1 Oscillospiraceae bacterium | reverse complement strand
GCGCGTACCGCCAAACCTGTTATATATGAAGAAATAGCGAAAGAAGCGGGAATCAGCGCACCCACAGTAAAAAAATGGGTTTCAATTTTAGTTTCATCCGGACTTATCGCCTTGGTACAGCCATATTATAGCAATGTGCTTAAACGCACAGTAAAAATGCCGCTTCTACATTTTTTGGACACCGGGCTATGTGCCTATCTTTTAAAGTGGAGTAATCCCGAAATCCTGGAAAGAGGAGCCATGTCTGGGGCGTTCTTTGAAAGTTGGGTGTTTTCGGAAATTTACAAAAGCTATCTGAACGCCGGAAGGGAAGCTCCTCTATATTATTATCGCGACAAGGAAAAGCATGAAATTGACATCCTCATATACGAAAACGGCACATTATACCCAATAGAAATAAAAAAATCAGCATCTCCCGGTAAAGATGCAATAAAACATTTCAAAGTCCTTACCCCCGTTACCGAACCGGAGCGATTTGGCGGATTGGATCGGCAAAAAACCGAAATCGGCAGCGGTGCGGTTGTCTGCATGGCTAACGATTTACTTCCGGCGGACAATAGTAACTGGTTTGTCCCTGCATGGATGATATAACGTTATGCGACGTTATAAAGTTTCTATGACCGCCCGCAATGACGGGCAAGGGCGGGATTGCTTCGTCGCAAGGCTCCTCGCAATGACGGACCTTAAGGCTCCTCGCAATGACGCCCTTACGGCCCCGCCTAGAGCGGGAGGTCCTTCCTACTGAACCTCACCATCCCGACCGCGAAGCACGTGAGCCCTATCGCGGCCAAGGCCGCCAATTTCGGGACGAAGTCGGCCGTGCCCGCCAGGATGGACGAGCCGTCGAAGAACCCGGTGATGGTGGTGTAGTTGAAGGCGTCCATGGCGTCCATCCGTATCAGGCCGGGCATCTCCGGCGACCCGAACATCCCCATGATCGTCGCGACCACGAAGTACATGCTGACCCCGCCGCCTATCGCCATGGCGTGCTTGCCGCGGTTGAACCAGGCGGATGCCAGGAAGCATATGCCTGCGAAGGCGAACATGGTCGCGAACGACGACAGGTTCAATAGGGCCATCTGCGCCAGCGTTATAGAGCTGTCCCCCACGGCCGCCAGGCAGATGAGGCCGGTCGCCGCCATGAGCGAGCACATCGCCAGCAGCGACGAAACGAGGAAGGCCGCCTGCGTGAGCGTCACGGTGACGCGGCGCGTGGGGGTCGAGACGACGTAGGCCATGGACCCGCTGTCCACCTGCCCGGCGATGAGCGATATGGAGACCATAATTATGTATATGACCGGCAGCAGCAGCCCTGCGATCTTGAAAAAGATCGTGCCTGTGAGGAACTGCGTCAGGTCGAACGCCTGCATGTCGGCCATGTTGTCCTTGGCGCTTTCGGGCAGCCCTTCCATGAGGCTCGCCGTCAGGCCTGCTATGACCCCGTCGACCGCGTCGGGATGCGCGGCGGCGATGGCGCCGTAGCCCGCGTATTCGCCTTCCGGGTACCGCACCCCCACGACGGCCCGGAACACCGTGATCGCCTCCCCGGCCATCTCGGCGATGCCCTCATCCCAAAGCCCGTACTCGGTCAGCTGCCCCGCGGACAGCCCCCCGGTGAGCAGCCGCGCGGGCATCGTCGCACCCAGCGTCCCAACCACGAGAGAGGGCAGGAAGGTCCCCACCGCCTCAACGTACGGCAGTTGGCCCCTGACCGCCGCGTACTCGGCCAGGACGTACCGGGAGAAGGATCTCGCCTCGGCCGCGCGGGCCGCCGCCTCATCGGGGTCCGCCCCCTTGGCGGCCATCGAAGCGGCCACGCCCGAGGCCACGCCGTCGGCGACGGAAGCTATCAGCCCGTCCTCGGAAAACGTCGGCCCCAGTCGGTCCACGCCTTCCTCGTAGCCTTCCAGCGAGAGCCGCGCGAGGTAATATTGGCTCATGGCTGCGCCCTTGACCTCGGCCTGCGCGGAGTCCTTGATGAACGAGTCGGCGACCGAGCCTAATATGACGTTGATCGAGCTGCCGCCGGTGACCATCACTATGAGCGCAAGCATGAAGCACGTCGCGACCGTGATCACCGTCCAGATCCCCCAGTTGGCCTTCATCGACTGCCAAAAAAGCGGCATGCTGATCATCCCGCGCCACCCCTCCCCATATCCGCCAAGGTCTGCCTGAAGCGCCTTTCTAGCGTGTAGCCGTTCTCGCTGAGGAACCTCAGCCTCATGGGCTTAAGGTTTTCCAGCAACCCGCCCACGGCGTCCTTGCGTATCCTGGCGGTGACCTGCAGTTGCTCGGGCTGGTCCCTCACTATCTCGTAGCCCAGCCGCATGAAGCGCCCATACCCTTCCTCACCCTCGAACCCTATCTTGTACTCCGTGTACGGGTGCCCCCCTATCTCGCCGACCCCCACCATGTCCGCGACGCGGCCGGCGTGCATGAGCGCCGCCCTGTCGCAGAGCCTCTCGACCTCGCCGTAGAGGTGGCTGCTCATGACGACGGTCTTGCCCCTAGCCCTCTGCCCCTGGATGACCTCGATGAACGACTGGCGCATGAGCGGGTCCAGCCCCGTGGACGGCTCGTCCATGACCAGGATCCTGGCGTCGCCCATAAGCGCCCCGACTAGCGCCGTCTTTTGCTTCATCCCTTTGCTCATGTGCTTGAGGTCGGCGCGTAGGTCGATCCGCAGGATCCGGGCCAGCTCCTTGGCGTACGAAAGGTCGCCCACCCCCAGCATCTCCGCTTGGTTCCTGATGAAGGCGGCCCCGCTGCCTATATCCGGGAAGGCGATCTCGCCCGGCACGTAGCCGATCAAGCGCTTCACCTCCTTG
>WRCU01000307.1 GCA_009783805.1 Oscillospiraceae bacterium | reverse complement strand
CGTGCTCATACGTGAGCTCATGGACCTGAACGAAAAGGCCAGGGAGGTCCAGTCCAGCCTGGAGGGCGTCTTCAAGGAGGCGTACGCCGCGCTGCAGTCCGCGAACATAGGCATGGGCATCGCCGGCGTGGAGCGCATCAGCCACAGCGTGCCCGTCGAGGATACGTTGAGCGTCAGGGCCAGGAGTGTCATGGGCGTGGAGATACCGTCCGTCTCCTATGCGAACTCCACCGCCGGGACGCCTTTCTTCGGGATGGGCGGGACCACGTCCTCGCTCGACGTCGCCTTCGTGAAGTTCAACGCGGCCAAGGACCTGATCGTGAGGCTCGCCATGTACGAGAACAGCGCGTATCGGCTGGCCGTCAGCATACGCAAGACCCAGAAGCGCGCGAACGCCCTGAAGAACGTCACCATCCCCAGGTACGAGGCCCTCGTCCGGGGCATCGGCGAGACGCTGGAGGAGCGTGAGCGCGACGAGTTCGCCAGGCTCAAGGCCCTGAAGCGCGCCAGGTAAGGCGCGATGCCGCCCGCAATGCTTTATAATGGGACGAAGGATGGGGGTGCTGACGATGAAGGTCGGAGTGGTTTCCAGGATGATATGGGACCTCGACAACGAAGGGACGGCCGAGTTCTTGGCCGAGCGCGGGTTCACCTCGACGGAGCTGTGCTTCACGGCCACTGACTCCAAGTATTGGGCCTACAACGGGCGCAGCGACATCTCCGGGCTCACGTGCGCGAAGGTGTCGGCCATCGCCGAGGCCTATAGGGGGCGGGGCATATACGTGGCCTCGCTGGGCGTCTACACGGACCTCTTCAAGGGCGAGGCTTCCGAGGTCGACGCCAACCTAGAGTACTTCAAACGTCACATGGACTTCGCCGCCTACTGCGGCATCCCGGCCGTGGCCTCGGAATGCGGCTTCCGCCCGGAGGGGCGCGGCGTCCAGGCCAAGACGTACGAAGGCGACTTCGACGCGCTCAAGGCCTCGCTGTCGAGGCTGCTCGAGCACTCGGAGAAGACGGGGGTGGACGTGGCGCTCGAATGCTGCGTGCTGGACGTCGTGCCCAGCGCGAAGCGGGCGCGCGACTTGATCGCCCAGCTGGGGTCCGACCACATGAAGGTCGTCCTGGACCCCGCCAACCTCCTCGCCAACTCCTCGGAGGAGGACATGTTCCGCTACCTGACGCCGCACGTCTCGTATTTCCACGGCAAAGACAGGAAGGTGAACGCCGCCTACGGGGTGAACGTGGGCGACGGCGACGTGGACTGGCCGCTCTTCCTCGCCCTGTACCACAGGCATACGGAAGGCGTGCCCTTCATATTAGAATATTGCAATAAGGACAACTGCTCGGAGATAAGGCGGCGCGTGCTCGATTACGACGCCCAGTCATCCTCGGTCAGGCTGTAGTCTTTATACCGCGTTCAGCCATGGATCCAGCGTGGGCGACGGCGGCGGAAACCGTCTCACCTTTCGCTGGACGGTCCGGGCCATAAAAGGCATAGCCGCACCCCGAGGCGCGGGCCGGGCCTATATGGGCGCCTCATCCTTTCGCGGGCCGGTCCGGGCCGCGGAAGGCGCCGCGGCCCCCCGTCGGCGCGACCGTCACCCTCCCTTATGGAAGGCGGTATTGCCGGAGCCTTCCTTGCGCGCCTCATTGAGCGCCTCGTACACGTCGTCCAGGTATTTCTTTGGCTTCTCGTCCTTGGCGGGGACCGCGACGTTCACGCCTATGTAGGCCTCGATCCTGCCCGGCCCGCCTACGGCCGACTCGGAGCCTATCCTATCGATGTCCGCCCGTATCCTTTCGGCGACGATGGCGGCGCCCTCCGCGTTGGTTATAGGCAGCAATATGGCGAACTCATCGACGCTCCAATGGGCGACGAAGTCCGTCGAGCGCTTGATCGTGTTCTTCAGCGCCTCCGTGATGGCGAGCGTGTATGAGTCCCTCAAGTGGCCGTCGCCGGCCGCCCCGGCCTCCCTCAGTCCGATTAGTATGAGGCTGAGGGGCGTCTTCTCCCTCGCGGCCCTGTTCCACTCTATCACCAGCCTGCCGTCGAAGCCGCTCCTGTTTGACAGCCCCGTGACGCCGTCCTTCATGTTGAAGGCCGCTATCTCGAGTATGTTGTCCGCCGTCGACAGGTAGTCGTCCATGAACCCGTCCTCACCTGGCATGTATTCCTCGCCGCCCTCCAGCTGGGCTATCATCGCCCTTATACCGTCGAGGAACCTCTGCATGGTGCCGACGACCTGCTTCATGTCATCCACGCTCATCTGCGGAGCCGCGTCGTCCGCCCCTTCGCCGGGGTCCTCCCCCAGGGCCTTGCCCGACTCGGCCTTCTGCATGTTTTGGATGGTGTCCTGCAGGAGGCCGGCCATCATCCCTTGGATGTCGCCGACGATCCCGCCTTGGCCATCAGCCGTATCCCGCCCCGCCTGGTTCCCTTTCAAATTCATGGCCGACCCTCCGTATGTATGAATCGCTTTTCCTCGCGAATGAAACCGTCATACCCCCGAATCCACCATCTTGCACACGAGCACGAACCGTTCATCCCTCGAGCTGCGCGAGGAGCTCGGCGTGCAGGTGGCCAGAAACACGATCTGGTCCCCATACTCGGCGGTCACCTCGCTGGCGAAGAAGGACCGCCCACGCACCTCCGCCATGTACGCCTCGAACTGGCCGGCCCCCGTGAAGCCCGCCGGCGGCGTCTCCCTCGACGAGTCCAGCTTGTAGCCCGCCATGGGCAGCAGCTCATAGCACGCCTTGGGGGTCAGGAGGTATATGCTGTAATGGCGCTCATAGTAGGCTTGGTCCGTATAGCCGAGGAGCGAGCCG
>WRCU01000306.1 GCA_009783805.1 Oscillospiraceae bacterium | reverse complement strand
GACGATCGCGAGCATCCATATGAAGGGCACCCCGTCGAAGGCGAGCTCAAGCTCCCTTACGGAATCCTTGAACACGCTGTCGAGCGACAGGGCGTCCACGGCCACGATGGTCAGGATGTTCAATGAGGCGCCGCAGACGGCCGCCGAGACGTAGCTTATCGGGGTCGCCCCGCCTAGTTGGCACTCCTCTCGGAACCGCCTCTTTCGTACCCAGATAATCAGGACGAAAAACGGCACGCAGGCCGCCGAGGCGAACGCCTGTATGTGCAAGGCGTTGTCTAGGAGCGCGTCGGGCATCGATGGGCCCATCACGTCGTGGCCGTTGAGGGCATAAAAAAGCATCGCCATCAGCTCGCATACCATCACGGACGCGAAGAAAACCGCCACGTAAAGGGCCGTGAACCCTAAGGCCTTCAAGGCTCCGATCAGCCGCAAGGACGTAACCCCCAAAAACCATGATGGGACGCAGGCCTCAGCGACCCGACCCGCCCTTCGCCTTCGCGATGAAGCCGGCCATCACGTCGTCGAGCGTCGGGCGCCCGATCTCCTGCAGGCTGTAGCTCACCCTCGTCGACGGCTTCTTTATGCTTATGATCCTGCCTAGGTCGATGGGCGTGGCTATCACGACGGAGTCGCAGTCCACCGCCTCGATCGTCCTCTCGAGGTCTTGCATCTGCTGCCTGCCGTAACCCATGGCCGGCAGCAGCCTCCCGATGTTGGGATAGGTTAGGTAAGTCTCGGCTATCCTGCCGACGGCCGACCCCCGTGGGTCTATTATGTCGGACGCGCCGAACCTGCGGGCCGCGACTATCCCCGCGCCGATCTTCATCTCGCCGTGCGTGAGCGTCGGGCCGTCCTCGATGACGAGCACGCGCCTGCCGCGTATGGCCGACGGGTCATCCACCGTTATCGTCGAGGCGGCGTCCACCACGGTGGCGCCGGGGTTGATGAGGCCGACGTTCTCCCTCACCGTCTGTATGCCCTCGAAGTCCGCGCTGTCTATCTTGTTGATGACTACGGCGTCCGCGATCCTGAGCGTCACCTCGCCCGGGTAGTATGAGCGTTCGTGGCCCGGCCTGTGCGGGTCCACCACCGCGACCATGAGGTCCGGCCGATAGAACGGGAAGTCGTTGTTGCCGCCGTCCCACAGTATGACGTCGCAGCCGTTCGGGTCCCTCTCGGCGGCCTTGATTATCGCGCCGTAGTCGACGCCCGCGTATATAACGTTCCCGCGTGCTATGTGCGGCTCGTACTCCTCCATCTCCTCGATGGTGCACTTGTTCTTTTCCAGGTCCTCCAAGGTCGCGAACCTCTGCACCTTCTGGGCCTCGAGGTCGCCGTACGGCATAGGGTGCCTGATGGCCACCACCTTTAGGCCGTTGGCGATGAGGATCTCCGCTATCCGGCGGGAGGTCTGGCTTTTGCCGCACCCTGTCCTCACGGCGCCCACCGCCACCACGGGCTTCTCGCTCCGCAGCATGGCGCACTTGTGGCCGAGCATCGTGAAGTCGGCGCCCGCCGCGTTCACGATGGCGCCCAGACCCATGACGTGCTGGTATGGGACGTCGCTGTACGCGAAGACGCACTCGTCCGCGCCCAACTCCTTGATGAGGCGGGGCAGGTCCTCCTGCGCGTGGATCGGTATGCCGTTGGGATACAGGCTCCCGGCCAGCGAGGCCGGGTACGTGCGTCCGGTTATGTCCGGTATCTGCGTGGCCGTGAAGGCCACCACCTCGTATGCCGGGTCGCCGCGGAACCGTACGTTGAAGTTGTGGAAGTCCCTGCCCGCCGCCCCGATGATGATCGCCTTGCGCTTGCCCACTTGAAACCACCCCATCCTGATTATGAGTATATGCCGTTCGCCTTGATGAAGGCCATGCACGCGTTCACGAAAGGAGCTGCTCCCTGAACAGGTCCAGATACCTCTCGTGGATGTCCGTGATGCGCCCGTCTGGGGCCACGCCGGTCAGCGGATAGAGGAACCCGTCGAACCAGGCGAGCTTCCAGTCCCCGCCGTCCGACACGTACACCAAATCGAGGCGCCCTAGGTAGTTGTCCTGCTCGCCGCCGGCCTGCACGATCGGCACGCCCACGTCGCCGCCTTCAGGGTATATGACCTGCGGCCTGGACAGCTTGACGTGGGTGTCCGCGCTCACGATGGCGCTGAAGCCGCGCATGTCGACGTCCGCGTCCAGCCCCGCGTGCGAGAGGAGGATGGCTATGTCGGAGACCCCGGTGACGGTGACCTCATCGGACAGTCGGGCGGCGGCCTCCACGGGGTCGAGGAACTCGTACCGCTTGGTCAGGTCGAAGCCCCTGTCGCGCGGCTTCATGGAGGTCACGCCGACTATGGCCACCCTCACTCCGTCGAATTCGGCGATCACGTAAGGCAAAAACCCTTCCATGTACCCCCCGTCGACGGTGACGTTCCCGCATAGCACCGGGAACTCCGCCATTTGGACGATGGTGTGCTCGGAGACGTCGTACAGCTCCGCGTCGCTGAGGGGGAAGTCGTTGTTGCCGAAGGCCATCGCGTCGTAGCCCATGGCGTTCAGCATCTCCGTCTCCAGGGCGCCCTTGAAGGTCTCGAAGATCCCGCGCCTATATAGGTCGCCGCCGTCGAGGAGGAGGACGTTCATTTCCTCGCCGCGCACGTGGCTGACTATCGTGGAGTAGTAGGGCATGTTCTCCAGGTTGCCGTGCAGGTCGTTCGTGTGCAGGATCGTGAGCCTGAGGACGCCGTCGCCTTCCGGGAACTCTTCCGGCCATGCGTATGGGGGTGACGGCACGAACGCCTCTTCCTCATGGGATGGGCCCCCGGGACCGTCCGGGCCCCCGG
>WRCU01000305.1 GCA_009783805.1 Oscillospiraceae bacterium | reverse complement strand
GGGAGGCTTTGGCGGCTATCATGTGCACGTAGCCGTACCGCGACGGCTGCTCGTGGTCGCATATGGCCGTGCCCGTCGCGACCGCCTCGCCGCCCGCCATCACCATGAAGACGCCGTCGGCGACGTAGCCCCTGCGCTCCGCCACCGCCTTGGCGAACGTGTGCGGGCGCCCGAAGGCCTCGTCGCACAGGGCCTCCCAAAGAGGCTCCTCGCCGGGGGCCAGCAGCCTGAGGGCGTAGCCTTCCGGCAGCGGCACGTACGGTATGGCCTCCAGGCCGGTCAGGGTCATCATGAGTTGGGGGACATGCCTCTCTCCCATATGGAAGGCCTCCGTTCGGGACGGTCGGCTGCGGGCGGCGCGGGCGCATAGCCCGACCTATCCCATGGAATCCGATCCATCCCTAAATAATCAAGCATGGCCATGGCCTCGCCGCCCGGCCTATCCCTTGAAGCCCGGCATGGCCATGGCCTCGCCGCCCGGCCTATCCCCTGAAGTCCGGCATGGCCATGGCCTTGCCGCCGGCCTCGGCCGACGCCTGCGACAGCAGCGCGACGCACGTCCACTCGATCCCGTCGTACACGTCTATGGCGGGCCTCGACCTGCCCAGGCAGGCGTCCACGAAGTCGTCGACGATGTAGAAGTCGCCCCCGCCGTGCCCGGCCTTCGCGTGCCTCTCCTCCGGGCGCAGGTACCTTTCGGGCATGAAGCGGTCCCTGTACTTGTCGAGGGGCTCCCAGAAGGCGCCGCCTTCGCGTCCGTCCCTGATCCAGACCTTCTTGGCGTCGCCGAAGCCCCGCTCCGACTCGTAGGCACCCTCGGTGCCCTGCAGCGAGTAGTAGGCCATGTTGTGGGGCCGGTCGGAGACGCAGTCCAGCCGCAGCCTGATGAGCCTGCCCTTGGCCGTGCGGCATACGGTCACCGAGGTGTCGTCGCCCCTCCTGCCCGGAATCATGACGGGACCGGTCCCGAAGCAGGAAACCTCGGCCACGCGGTCGTCCCCGAACCATTGCATGATCGGCCCCAGCGAGTGGGTCGGGTAGAAGTTCCCCCTGCGCTCCAACTGCCAATGTCTCCTCCATGAATCCCGGCCGTCGGGGTACTTGGCCAGGGACCGTATGTCGTGCAGGTACTCGCCCTCGGCGTAGTAGACCTCGCCGAACGCGCCCTGCGCCACCATGCTCCTGACCATCTGGTTCTCCGGGATGTAGCAGTAGTTCTCTGCGAAGAAGTAGACCCTGCCCGACCCCTCCACGGCCTCCTTGAGCCACCAGAGCTCGTCGACCGTGACGCCGGCCGTGACCTCGCTCATCACATGCTTGCCGGCCTCCAGGGCCTTCAGCGCCTGAGGGACGTGGCACTGCATGGGCGTCGCAATCACCACGGCGTCTATGTCGGCCCCCAGCATGTCCTCGAAGACCCTATATGGGCGCACGCCCAGCCTGTCCGCGAGGGAGCGGGATACGCCCTCGTCCAGGTCGCAGACGGCCGTGACCTCCGAGTCCGGGTTCTCCCCGAAGCCCATCACGGTGCTCATACCCCTCGCGCCCACGATCCCTACCTTAAGCACGGACAGCCCCCCCATCTACGGCATGCCACAATGCTACCGCATATGATGGGCCTTCTCAACGGCCCGCCGTGCATCCGGGGCGCCGTGCGCCCATGCATGGTCGATCCCAGCGTCGGCGCGGGTTCGGGGCGCGGCCAGGACGGCTAACAGTAACAGTATTACATTGATAAGTTAATGGCGATTTAATATAGCATGGTTAGTATCTAAGCTCGCCCCTCATGTGCGGCGGGGATGGCTTGGCCGCGCATGGGGCCGGCCGGGGAGGAAGGTGCCGAGCGGATGCATAGGGTGGCCGTGTTGGGCTTCGGGACGGTGGGCAAGGGCGTCGCGGAAATGCTGCGCGATAGGTCCGCCCTCATCGGGGCCAAGGTCGGGGGGGCCGTCGAGCTTGTCAGGATCGCCGATATCCGCGACTTCCCGGGAAGCCCGTTCGGGCCCATAATGACCAAGGACGCCGGGGAGGTCTTCGCCGACCCGGGAATCGGCGTGGTCGTCGAGACGATAGGCGGGACCGGGGTGGCCTACGAGTTCACCAAGCGGGCGCTGGGATCCGGCAAGCACGTGGTCACCTCCAACAAGGAGCTCGTGGCCTCCAAGGGGCCCGAGCTGCTGGCGCTGGCCAGGGAGCGGGGCGTACGCTACATGTTCGAGGCGAGCGTCGGCGGGGGCATCCCGATAATCCGGCCCATGGCGCGCTGCCTGGCCGCGAACGGGTTCAGGCGGGTGATGGGGATCCTGAACGGGACCACCAACTACATACTGACCATGATGGCCAAGGACGGGGCGGGCTTCGACGAGGCGCTGAGGGGCGCCCAGGACAAGGGGTACGCAGAGGCCGACAGCACGGCGGACGTGGACGGCGGCGACGCATGCCGCAAGCTGGCCATACTCTCGTCGTTGGCGTACGGCGGCTTCGTCGACTACGCTGACATACCGGTCACGGGGATCAGGGGCGTGGCCGCGGACGACATGAGGGCCGCGGAAGGCATGGGCGGCGCGGTGAAGCTGATGGCCTACTCGGCCCCCGCCGAAGGCGGCGGCGTCGCGGCGTTCGTGGCGCCCGTCATCGTGACGGGCGGGTCGCCGCTGTACGGCGTGGACGACGTGTTCAACGCCATAACGGTCACCGGCGACGCCGTCGGGGACGTCACGTTCCGCGGCAGGGGCGCCGGGGCCGCGCCGACGGCCAGCGCCGTGGTGGGGGACGTGATGGACGTCCTTTCGCGGGGCGGGCCGGGTGAGGCGCCCGACTGGGACAGGGGCCGCGCGCTGAAGGTCGTGGGCCGTGGGCCGGTCGTCTCC
>WRCU01000304.1 GCA_009783805.1 Oscillospiraceae bacterium | reverse complement strand
GCCCTCCACGTACCTGAGCGCGCCCTTGGCCAGCAGCAGAGGCTTATCATGGCCGGCCACGGCGACCTCCACATACTCGAGCTCGGGGTTCGCGGCTATGGCCATGTTGGCCGACAGCGTCCAAGGGGTCGTCGTCCAGACGAGCAGGTCGTGCCCCCTATCGGGCAGCTTGGCGACGGCGAAGACGGAGGTGTGCGTCAGCTCCGCGTGCGACCCTGCCATCTCATGCTCCGAGAGGGAGGTCCCGCACCTGGGGCACCAAGGCATCGGCCTGTTCGCCTTGGCGATCCAACCGCTGTCATGGCATATCTTAAGGAAGTGCCATATGGCCGATATGTTCTCGTCCGTATGCGTGTAGTACGAGTTGTCCCAATCCATCCATTGGCCGAGCCGCTTGGATTGGGCGGTTATGACGCCGCTGTACTTCCTTATGCGGTCGACGCACTTGCGCGTGAACTCGCCCATGCCGTACGACTCTATGTCCTTCTTGCCCTTGAAGCCCAGCTCGCGCTCGACCTCGACCTCCACCCACAGGCCCTGGGTGTCGAACCCGTTGCGGTAGTGGCACGAATAGCCGTTCATGGCCTTGTACCTGATGAACACGTCCTTCACGCTCCTGCCCCAGGCGTGGTGTATGCCCATGGGGTTGTTGGCCGTGATGGGCCCGTCCAGGAAGCGGAAGCGCTTCCCGCCCTTGTTCTTCTCACGCAGCTTCTCGAAGCTTCCGTCTTTTTCCCAGAACTCGAGGATCCCCTTTTCCATCGCCACGAAGTCGGGCTTGGTTTCGAACGGCATAAATGGCGCCCCCTTTGTTTTTGCATTAAAAACCGCCCCATGCGCGAATATGCAAGGGACGGAAAGCCTTACCGGAAAGCCTTCGTCTATACCACCCATCGCGCCATACGAGACGTCCCATATGACCCCCAGATAACGGTGGGCGCCGCCGCGTCCTACTGGGCCGTGCCATTGCGGATCCGTTAAGGTTGGGGAGGGATTGCCCCCTGCCATGACCTAGATCCGGACCGCGGGACGGCACGCCTTTTGGGCGCGGTGCTCCGGAGGGATCTTCACGCCCCGCCTACCGGCGCCGGGCTCTCACCTACCCCCGGCTCTCTGATGGCTTTATTGCGGGCCGCTACTGGCTCCATCATCGCTTTCCGGCAATATACAGCCCGAGGGCGCCCTTGTCAAGGCGCGCCGCCGCTCGGTTACTAGGGAGGAGCGTGACGCCTTCGCCTCGCTGTCTATGCATCGCCGCCTCCGATTCGCTGCCTATGCATCGCCTGGCCATGCGGCGTATACTATAGGTTGGATAGCGAATTTTGGCTTAGGCAAAGGGCGCAATCGATGGGTAGGGTGGACTCCGAAAGCTTCAGGATGATGGCCGAGCTGGTCGCCTCAACGGGCGGCACGTTCTCCTTCGACGGGGAGACGTCGGTCATAGGCAGCGAACACATCCTTAGGATCATACAGGATATGGGCTACGACCCGTCGGTGACGGCCGAGTACAGGGATGGCCTTTATGGGCTGTTCAACGTGGAACTGGTGAACCCGCCCGACTTCGACGCCTCCAGGTTCATGCTGGTGCCCAACCACGTGAGCGACTTCGACGCCTTGGTGCTGGGGTTGTTGCACCCCCGGGTCCGGATCGTGTCGAAGAAGGACTGGACCGAGAACGTGAGGCTGCGCGCCTTCCTTGATATGCACTACAGCATGTACGGCCTGGACCGCTCGTCCACGAACAGCCTGCGGGGCCTGCTCGTCGACTCTGACAATTTTTTTGGGGACCCGGGCACGGGCGGGCCGGGCTGCAAGGGTGGCCTGGACGGCAGGCACTACCTGATCTTCTCCCAGGGCACCATATCGGACTTCAACGCGAACGCCCCCGAAAGGGTTTCATCCATAGCCTCCAGGGTCTCCGATCGCAACGGGATCCCCATGGTCTGCGTCTTCCTGGAGCAGGTATCGTTCGATCGGCCCACGAGGATCGTCTTCGGTGAACCCTTCACGCACGGGAAGGGCGGCGGGTTCGGCGAGGCTTGGCTCGCGCGGATGAGGCGGCTGCAGGATACGCTCGTCCCCCCCGCTCGCAGGCCGGTGCTGACGCGCAAGCATTCGAGCAATAATAGGCCGGGGGACGAATTCTTTTGATAACCCCTTGTGCTGGCTCCCTGCGAATGGAGCAAATCGATAGCGCAATTAACCGACAAATACGGTATCAGTTGGCTCTTGAATATTTAGTAAAAAACAGAGGACTACATATGAACTCGAACATTTTCGCAAAGGCGAACCGAATTATCAAAAACTGCGACGCGGCGTATCTTGGCGTCATCGACGAGGACGGATGCCCGCACGTTTCCACGGTTTTTAACATCAAGCCGGAGGACATCTTCACGGCGTACTTCGCCACGGGAATGGACGCGAACAAGACAAAGCGCCTGCTCCGCGACAAACGGGCAAGCGTCTGTTACCGCGCGGACGGCAATAATATTTCCCTTGCTGGTGAGGTGGAAATCATCACCGATCAGGAAGCAAAGAGTCGGTGCTGGCTGGACTGGTTCATCAATCACTTCCCCGGAGGTGAAACCGATCCGAATTATTGCATCATTAAGTTTACCGCTAAACGCGCGTCTTTATGGATCGACAATGAGAGCGCGGAGTTTATGATTGACGAACTGCTGACCGTCCAATCCCGCTGCGGGCTATTGTGCAAATGGTGTATATACAAAGCATCCCACGGTTGCGGCGGCTGCGTTAAAACGAACGGGCATCCCTTCCACGGCGAGTGTCCGGTGGCAAAATGCTGTCATGACAAGGGCTTCACGCATTGCGGCGAGTGCGTTGGTCTGCCGGGGGAATGTGCCGACTCAAATTG
>WRCU01000303.1 GCA_009783805.1 Oscillospiraceae bacterium | reverse complement strand
TTTATAGGTCAATTGCAAGGTCTGATAAACTATTACTTAAATATATTCGATTGACGTCACTCAAATGTCACGCCCCGTCGCGGCCTTCACCATGGCCCTCACGTTGGCGGCCGACACGTTGGGCAGAAGGACCTCATGGCTGGGGGACAGTATGGCGAATGGGGCGAGGGTATCCCTGACGCGAACCGTCTCCGCGTATACCTCCTCAGGCGTGCCGTATGGCAGTAGCTGCTGCGTGTCTATGCCGCCCATGAATGAAAGCCTGTCACCATAGCCTTCCTTCAAGGTCACGGCGTCCATGTCGGCGGCCAGGGCCTGGATGGGGTTTAGGGCGTCGATGCCCGCGCGCATGATGGAAGGCAGCAGGTTATATATGGACCCGCATGAATGCAGCGTCACGAACAACCCGTACCGCTTGGCCTGCCCCGTCAGCTCGCATATGTACGGCAGCAGGAACTCGTCGAACTCCTTCGGGCCTATGAGGCTGCATAGCTGCGTGCCGAAGTCGTTGCCCAGGAAGTAGGAGTCTATGCGCGGGGCGAACTCTTTATATATGGCCTCGTTGCAGGATAGGTAGAAGTCCACGACCTTCCTCGTGACCGCGTGGACCGCATCGGGGCTCTCATGCATCTTGATGAAGTAGCCTTCCATTCCGAAGAAGTCGGCCACGGTGTGGAAGAACATGGACCACATCCCGGAGAAGACGGCCATTCCGGCCTCCTCCACCTTGCGTATGCCCGCGTCCAGCGCCGCGAGGTCCAGGTTGGACGGGTCAGGCCAGACATAGCGGTCCACGTCTGAGGCTTCCTCGCATCCGGCGAACAGGTGCCATGGGCTATGGGACTCACCGCTTCCTTTATTTACCAGGGTGAACATCGGCTTCCCCTCGGGGTGTTTCCAGGCGCCGTCGCCGGACACCTGGCACAGGTCGTCGCCGACCTTCCCGGCGAGCTCGAACCTGCCGTTGACCCCGAAGGCCGCCTCATACCCGCGCATGGCCTCATGGTGCGGGTGGCCCAGCCAAAACCCGGTCCTGTCCGGGCGGCCCTTGCCGAGTATTTCCCTTACGCGTTCCCTGGAATCCATGATGGTCTATGCCTCCCATCGCCCCTTTGGCGTTCGGGTCAGATGACGCCCAGCTTCCTAAGCAGGCTGGGGATCGAGCCTTCGAAGTTCACCCCGAACCTGACGTCCGTTCCCGCCTCATGCGTCCTAATGATGCTCTCGACGGTCACCTCGACGGCCGCCTTCGATGCCTCATGCAGGCCGAGGCCCCTCAGCATCGCGGAGACGAGGACGCTGCCGAAGACGTCGCCGGTGCCGTGGAAGCTGCCTTCGACTCGCCTTTCGCAGGCATACCCGTAGCCGCCGTCGTAGGCGTCGTACGACGCGGCGCCCAAGGTCCCGTCTTCGTAGGAGACGTCCGTCACAACCACTTTTTTAGGGCCCATCGAAGCCAAGGAGCGCATCAGGTCCCGTACGTACCTTTCCTCGTACGGGCCGCGGACGTAGTCCTCGCCCAGCAGGAACATGGCCTCGGTGACGTTCGGCACGAGCACGTCAGCGCACCTGGCCAGCTCGGCCATGCCCTTGGCGAATGAGCGGTCGAATACGCCGTACATGGCCCCGTCGTCGGCCATGACGGGGTCGACGACGACCAGGCACCCGTCGTGCCTGAACATGCCTATGATCTCCCTGACGATGCCGATCTGCTCGGGTGAGCCCAGGAAGCCGCTGTAGACGGCGTCGAACGCGATGGGGAGCGTAAGCCAGTGCCTGGCGAAAGGCAGCATGTCCTCGGTCAGGTCCCTATAGGTATAGCCCGTGAGGCCGCCCGTGTGGGTGGATAGGACTGCGGTGGGGATGACGCTCACCTCCATGCCCGCGGCGGATATGATCGGCAGCGCCACCGTGAGCGAGCACTTGCCGAAGCCCGATATGTCGTGTATCGCCGCCACCCTCTTCTGCCTCGCCGCCGGACTAGTCGCCACCTTCAAAGCCCCTTCCCGTGCGCCTGACCGTACCGGCGTCACTTCCTGTCCTTGCGCGCCTTCTTCTTGTCCTTGTCCTTATCCCTGTCCTTGTCCCTGTCCAACCCGACCGTCAGCTTCACGCCGTTGATGCGCTTGTAGCCCATCACCTCGGCTATGTACTCGGCCTCCTCGGATGGCACCTGCACTAGGGTGTACCCGTCGTTTATCTCTATGCTCCCTATGGACCTGCCGGGCAGCCCCGTCTCGCCGGCTATGGCGCCCACTATGTGGTGCGCGCCCACCCCGTCGTCCCTGCCGACGTTGAGCCTGAGCACGCTGTACCCCGCCGACCCGCCCCCGGCCCTGCCCGCGCCGCCGCCGTAGCCGCCGCCGTAGCCGCCGCCCGAGTACCCGTACGCGCCCTTGCCGGGCCGCGCGTACGGCCTGTCGCCGGAGGCGCCGTACCTGCCGCCGTAGCCGCCCTCGTACCGCCTCTCACCATACCCGCCGCCGTATGGGCGCCCCGAGGCGCCGCGGCCTACGGCCGTCAACTCCGGCAGCTCGTCGACCTCGAAGCTGGGCGCGTCCTTTAGCATCAGCTTGAGGACGGCGCACGCGACGTCCACGGAGGTGTACTCGTCCTGCGCCAGCCCGTCCACGATGCTGCGGTACCGGCCGAAGTCGCCCGAGGCCAGCTCGTCCCTGATGCTCGAGGTGAGCTTGCCCGTGAAGGTGTCCTCGACCTCGTTGAGGGTGGGTATGGGCACGTACTCTATCTTTGTCTTAATGAAACGCTCTATGTCCTTGATCTCGCCGATCTGCCTCCTGCCGGCCGCTATGGTGTAGGCGCGCCCGTCCTTGCCGGCCCTGCCCGTGCGGCCTATCCTATGGACGTAGTACTCTATGTCCTGCG
>WRCU01000302.1 GCA_009783805.1 Oscillospiraceae bacterium | reverse complement strand
CGGTCTGCAGGCTTCCGCCCCCGCCTTCCGGGCCGGCGTAATAGCCGCCCGTATCCGGGGGCCTAACCGCATCGGCGGCGATCGAGGCCCCGCAGCCCGCCAGAAGGGCGAACGACATGAAGGCGCAGGCGAAGCCGAGCATGAAGGCGCTTAGGCGCCCATAGCGCGCGTGGCCGCGCGGGCCCAACGGTCCCATAAGTAGGCACATCCCATCAGGTTGCTCCGCCCATTATACCACCCGGCGCGGCGCACGCCGTCACAGCTGCATCTCCGTCAGGTGCCTCCAGTACCTTCCGGGCATGAAGCGCCTCTGGCAACGCGGGTTGCGCCTCTCGGGGTTGGACAGCTTCTCGTGGAATGCCTTCCACATGGCCTCATAGTCGGCGCGCACGTCCCTCATCGATTCGAAGAGCCCGCTCGGAAGCTCGGTCACGTACCAATCGCTTCCGTCGTAGACGCTGCCCATGCCGCGCCTGAGGTCGTGGATCACCCACCTTAGGGATGCGAACCTCTCGGCGAAGTGCTGCGATATAGATGGCACGACATTGTACTCCGGCTCGAGGGGCGCGTAGTATATGCCGTCGCCGACCTCCTTGAAACGCAGGAGCCCCACCAGCTTTGCGGCCTCCTTGCCCACCTTGCCGCTCAGCTTCCTGGCCTCCGCGATCACGGGGTCCTGATGGCGCTCGGTGAACGTGGGCCCGTACCTCACCCCCAGCCTCACGAAGTCGAAGATGAGGGGCCCTATCCCCGGCCTCTCGCTCAGGTAGAGGTTGTAGAGCATCCGGAAGCCCTCGGCCATCCTCCCCTGCAGGAAGCCGTGCATCCTCCGGGCCAGCCCCTCGTCGCTTTCCACGAACTCGCACCCGCCGAGCAGGCTCCCCTGTTCGGTGCCCAGCGGGTATATGCCGCCAGGCTTGAACTTCCCTTTAAAACATCTGTATAGGGCGCATAAAAGCCCCTCGAAGGAGGAGTCATACGCCAGCGACGCGCCGTCGCCCCCGCACCCATCGATCTCCCTTAGCGTCCCGGCCATCACAGCTCCCCCGTTACCAGCGACCTGAGCTCGTCCATGGGCAGGCTCACCAAGGCCGAGACGGCCGGCAGCTCCAGCTGCGCCGTGGGCGCGAACGGGTTGCCGCCCCTCACGTCCCCCGCCAGGAGCCTGTAGATCCGCATCGGGTCAGGCTCGCCCAGCCCATGGTACTTACCGTCGCATAGGATGAAGTGCCTCGCCCTCTTCAGGACGACGCCGATTCTCTTAAGGTCCTCGACGGCGAGGGTCGAATGCTTCCTAGCCTCCATTATCCTGCCCGCCGTGACTTGGCCGATCCCCGGCACCCTCAGCAAGTCGTAGTATCCCGCCTTGTTCACCTCGATCGGGAACCTGCCGATGTTCCTGAGGGCCCAGCCCGTCTTCGGGTCGATCTCCTCGAAAAGGAAAGGGTGTTTTTCGCTCAGGATCTCGGAGGCGGAGAAGCGGTAGAAACGCAGCAGCCAGTCGGCCTGATAGAGCCTATGCTCCCTGACGAGTGGGGGCCTAACCGCCAGCGAGACCTTGGGGGACGCGGGTATGTAGGCGGAGTAGTAGACCCGCCTAAGCCTATACTTCCCATACAGGCTCTCGGCGAGGCGGACTATCTGGTAGTCGGTGTCCTTCGTCGCGCCCACCACCATCTGGGTGCTCTGCCCCGCCGGCACGAAGAGGCTCTGCCGCCCCTTAGGCCTGTAAACGTCGAGCCCTTGCCTTATGCCGTCGTGTATCCAGCGCATGGAGCCCAGTATCGCATCCTTGGACTTCTGCGGCGCCAAGGCCGTCAGGCTCTCGTTGGACGGCAGCTCGATGTTGCAGCTCACCCTGTCCGCGAGGAACCCGACCTTCGCCATCAAGGCCGGGTCTGTGTTCGGGATGACCTTGGCGTGTATGTACCCGTTGAACTTATGCTTTTCACGCAGGAGGGCGAGCGCGTGCGCCATGAGCTCCATCGTGCGGTTAGGCGACGCGATGACGGCCGAGCTGAGGAAGAGCCCCTCGATGTAGTTCCTTTTGTAGAAGCTTATGGTCAGGTCCGCTATCTCCTCCGGCTCGAAGGCCGCGCGGCGCACGTCGTTGGAGCTTCTGCTGCAGCAGTACTTGCAATCGTAGATGCACACGTTCGTCATGAGTATCTTGAGCAGTGATACGCAGCGCCCGTCGCTGGTCCAGCTGTGGCATATGCCGCTGCTGGCCGCGTTCCCTATCCCGTCGGCCGTGCCCTTCCGCGTGCTTCCGCTCGACGCGCACGATACGTCGTACCTGGCGGCGGCCGCCAGGATCGTGAGCTTCTCCTTTATGTCCATGCGGTCCCTTCGGCCCGCCGCCCTAGTCCCGCCAATGGCGGTTCGGTCGGCCCCGGCCTTATCGTCGCCGTGCCTGGCGGCATGGCTTTCGGCCATGGTACCATGGGCCGGCCGCAAAGTCAAACATATGTTCGGAAACACTCAACGACCTTTGGGCAGCTCGGCGAAGAGGCTCCAGGGATAGGAGCGGGCGGGCGGATAAGATAGGAAGGACATTATTGCATGCGATATAGGGTGTTCGAACGCCAACCGATGCGACCATAAGGCGGGTCCTTCCAATATGGGCAAGGCGACAGGCGGCCCGACCGCGGATGGCCAGTCGGGGGCAGGCCCAGCAATGGCAGGCTCATCGAGGGCAAGCCCGGTCAGACCGGTCTTGGCGTCGGGCCATGCCGTCCGGCGGCCCGTCCCGTACTTAACGTCGCCTAGGATCGGGAGCCCCGCGTGTGACAGCTGCGCCCTGATCTGGTGCGGACGGCCGGTGACGGGCTCCACCTCCAGCAAAGCCAGGCCCATGCCGCACGAGTCGGCCAAGCCCAGCGCCCTGTAGG
>WRCU01000301.1 GCA_009783805.1 Oscillospiraceae bacterium | reverse complement strand
TCAACTTGCCGAAGAGCACGCCGGCGGCCGTGGAGACGGCGAACGCGAACAGCCCGAGGAAAAGGATGATGAGCGTCTCGGAGGTCAGGAAGACGTCGGCCTTGGTCGAGGCCCCGACGCATAGCCCCAACAATAATATGCATATGTACATGAGGTATTCGGAGGCGGCCTTCGCCAGCCTGTCCACCACGCCGACCTCCCTCAGCAGGTTGCCGAGCATGAGCATGCCGACGAGCGTGGTGGCCTTGGGCACGAGGACGGCCGTGACCAGGATGGTCGCTATGGGGAATATGATGCGTTCCTTCCTGCTCACCTCGCGCAGGTACTCCATCTTGATCGCGCGCTCCTTCCTGGTCGTCAGCGCCCGCATGATGGGCGGCTGGATGATGGGGACGAGCGCCATGTAGGAGTAGGCGGCGATGGCTATGACGCCCAGGATGTCGGGCGCCAGCGTCGAGGCCGTGTAGATGGTGGTCGGGCCGTCCGCGCTGCCTATGATCCCGATGGCGGCCGACTCCATGGGCGTGAACCCTAGCGCGGTCGCCCCGGCGAAGGCGGTGAGGATGCCCACCTGGGCCGCGCCGCCGAAAAGCAGCAGCTTGGGGTTCGCTATGACCGGCGAGAAGTCGGTTATGGCCCCCACCCCGACGAATATGAGGGGCGGTATGACCGCCATGCCTTGCTTAAGGTAGTAGATGAGCCCGCCGTCCATGAGCTCGGTGGGGTAGTCGGCTATGCCCGTCCCCGGGAGGTTGGCCAGGAGGATCCCCATCGCGATGGGGAAGAGCAGCAGGGGCTCGTACTTCTTCACGGTCGCCAGGTAGATGAGGACCAAGGCCGCGGCCACCATGATGAGGTACTTCCAGCTGCCGGACTCGAGGTATCCGGAGATCCCCGTGACCTCGTTTATCATGTCGCCCATGCGGGTTTCGGCCTCCGGACTATATTTTCGTGTAGCCCTCGCTGCTGATGAGCGCGTCCAGCCTCTGGCCGGACCTGCACATCTCGCAGTCGCGCGGGCCGTAGAGCCTGTACCCGTCTATGTCGTCCGAGGTGAACAAGGCGTGCAGCCCCAGCCCCGACCTTTCCGGGAACGCCTGGAATATCGATGAGATGCCCGTCACCTTGCCGCGGTAGTAGGATATGCAGTCGATGGCGCTGTCGAGGGCGCGGCCGCTCGAGACCATCGCGGACAGCAGTATGACGCTCTTGTTGACTATGTGGGGGACCATGCTGCTTTGGAAGGAGAGGTGCCCCAGGTTGTTGTATAGCGGCGTGACGACATGCAAGCCCGCGCCCTCGCTCGCCGTGACGCCCTGCCCGCCCATCAGCTCCTCCGCGAGGAAGGCCCCTATGACCTCCGTCTTCTCCGTGCAGACGATCGTGTCCACGGCGATGCGGGAAAGGTAGGGCAGCGCCATCTCCCTGGCCGCCTCCCGGGCCATCGCGACGTCGGACTTCAGGCTGCTCACGTCTATGTAGTGGCTTATGTGCGAGTTGCTGGTCGTGAAGTGGCCGGGCAGCACCTTCAGGTTGATGCCCGGGTTCTTCTCATATGATAGTATGATGGCGTTCCTTTCCATGATACCCGGTTTGGCCCCCTCCCCGCGCCGCGCGAGGCCCGCCTCCCATCCCGCGGGGCGCGCCGCGCTCCACTGGATGATAGCACAAGGCCGTCCCGGATGTAAACGCATTTGCCATCGGGGCGGCTTTTATATAGAATGTCCCGGTCGGAAGGCTAGGCAGGGAGGTGGTTAGGAGGATGCGCAGCAGTTCGGTGAAGGCTGCCGTGGTCTTGGCGCTCATGGCCCTGACGTTCCTGGTGAACGTCTTCGGGTTCGGCGCGCTGGACATTCTCCCCGTTACGGAGATGCGGTTCGGCATAGACATAAGGGGCGGGATCAGCGCCGTCATCTACCCGGGCGAGTCGCTGGACGGCAGCGAGGTCACGGTGGCCGACCTGATGGCCGCCAAGGCGAAGCTCGACAAGAGGCTCGAGGGCAAGGGCATCTACGACAAGAACGTCTACGTCGACGGCGCGAACGGGCGGATCCTGCTGGAGATCCCGCACAAGCCCGGCGAGACGGACAAGGACCCGCAAAGGACGCTGGACGAGATAGGCCGGACGGCGCTCCTCACCTTTCAGGAGGTCGACGAGGACGACTACAGGCTGGACCCGATCACGGGCGAGAGGCTATATAATCCGACCGGCATCGTCGTCCTGAACGGCTCCAACGTGAGGGAGGCGCAGGCGCAGCTCAACATGAGCACGAACAGGATGGTGGTCGGCCTGGAGCTCGACGCGGAAGGCACCGCGAGGTTCGCCGAGGCTACGGCCAGGCTGATAGGCAAGCCCATAGCCATATTCATGGACGACGAGTTCATATCGGCGCCCATCGTCAATTCGGCCATAAACGAAGGCAGGGCCCAGATAGAGATGGGCCGCTCAAACTCGTCGGCGGCCAATAGGGAGGCGCAGAACCTCGCCTCCACGATCAGGGCCGGGTCGCTCCCCTTCAACCTGGAGGTGCGGCAGGTGAGCAGCATAAGCCCGCTGCTGGGTGAGGGCGCGCTCAAGGTCACGGTCATGGCCGGGCTGGTCGCGTTCGCCGTGATCTTCGCCTTCATGCTCATCGCCTACAGGCTGCCCGGGTTCATCGCGATGGCCACGCTGGCCCTGCTGATCGGGTTGGACCTCCTCGTCATGTGCGCGCTGCACCTGTCCATGACGCTGCCCGGCATAGCGGGCGTCATACTGACGATAGGGATGGGCATAGACGCGAACATAATCATCTTCTGCAGGATAAAGGAGGAGTTCGGCGAGGGGAGGTCGCTCAAGGCCTCGATAGACATGGGCTTCAAGAACGCCTTCGCGTCGATCCTGGACTCGAACC
>WRCU01000300.1 GCA_009783805.1 Oscillospiraceae bacterium | reverse complement strand
TGCGGTCGATGCTGCTCGCGTCGGTCGGCGACTTGAAGGCCTGCTGTAAGGCCGAGGAGATCATTATAATCTGATCATTATTTATATAATAAATTAAGCATCATTAAATATTAATAATGCAAAGAAGCCGCCTAAAAGGCGGCTTCTTTATTATGCACGGATTCGGTTCGGGAAACGTGTCGCCTACATGAGCAGCAGGCGCTTGATCGTGTTGCTCAGCTCCACCGCGACGCCCGCCTTCGCCCTGAGCATGATCCCTTTTAATAGCAGCACCATGTCGTCTTCCGTCATAAGGTCCAGCTTCGACTGCAGCTCATCGGATATTCTCACGCGCTTGCTCAGCGCGCCGAACCTCAGCTCACCGGCGCCTTTGCTTACCCTGACGGCTTTCGGCTCCGCCGCGTACCCATCGCTCCCGGCGTCCGCCCCCATGCCCAGGCCGGCAAGCATCCTGTCCTTACGCTTCACGTACTTACGCTTGGGCGTGACGTCCGAGGCGGCGTCCGAGCCGTCCTCCGACGCCGATTCCGCCTTCGCCTTCTTCCTGGGCCTGCCCACGGCCTTCACGCCCTTACGGACGCCCGCCTTCCTGCCGACCTTGGCCTTGCCGTCATCGGAGCCGCCGCTCAGGAGCTTCTCATACTTCTGCGAGACGAGGAACTCCCTCAATGCCTCCTCGGAGTACGCGCCCCGCTCATCGGACCTGCCGATGAGGAAGTCGGCCGAGACGTCGAGCACCTGGGTCATCGCGACTATCAGCTTGCATGATATCGTTCCTATTTTGCATACCCTTTGTATGGACCAAGGCGTAAGTCCGGAAAGGTTCATTATTTTATCCTTGTCCTCCTTGGACGCGGCGTCCCAAAGGAGCTTGACGTTCGCGCCTGTCTTATCCTTGTCCACCGACACGTTCACCTGCTTGAGATGTGAGATGAAGTTCTTTTCAAACATATTAAAACCCCTTTTCTTTTATGTTTTCACTAATGCGAAACCATATTACAACATGAAAAAAGATAAATCAATCAACCTAAATAATACAGCGACGCCACCGTCTCGACGTGCGTCGTGCCGGGGAACATGTCGACGGGCCGCACATGCCTCAAGGCGTACCCGAATCCGCGGAATGCGGCCACATCCCTGGCGAGGGTCGCCGGGTCGCATGAGATGTACACGATCCTTTTCGGCGGCCGTTCGCATATCGAGCCGATCAGGCCGGCGTCGAGCCCTTTCCTGGGCGGGTCTATGAAAGCCACGTCGAAACCCTCCCCCGAAAGCCCCGCGTACGCCTCCTCCGCCTTCGCGCGGACGAACCGGACGTTGCCGACGCCGTTCATGGCCGCGTTCTCCTTCGCGTCGGCCACCGCCGCCGACGAGACCTCCACTCCCACCACCTTCCCGGCGAACCTGGCGGACTGCAGGGCGACTGCGCCGACGCCGCAGCATATGTCCGCCACGGACTCCCACCCCCCCAACTCGGCCATGCCGACCGCCTCCTGGTACAGGCGCTCCGCCTGGGCCGAGTTCACCTGGAAGAATGACCTCAGCGAAACCTTATACCTGACGCCGTTAAGGGACTCAATATAATAGCCCCTACCGTCCAGGACCACGTCCTTGTCGCCGAATATCACGTTGGTGTCCCCTTCGTTGACGTTCGCGACGAAGCCCACCACCTCATGGTCCGACAATCCGCTATGGCCGGCCAAGAACCCGTTGGCCCGGCTCAGCAGCCTACCCCCGTCCGGCAGCCTGCGCAGGTGCCCCGCGCCGTTCAGCACGATCCCGACCAACGCCTCCCGGGTGTTCACGCCGACCCTGACGACTATCTTTCGCAACGCGCCCTTCCCCGTCGCCTCATCGTACGGGGTCAGGCCCGCCTCACTTAACCTTGCCAGCATGAATCGGCACAATGGCTCTATGGCCCCGTGCAGTATCGGGCAACCCGCGTTCACGGCGACGGAGTGGCTGGACCTGCCATAATACCCTTTTACCAATCCGCCGCCCGCGGCCCCGCATACGGGGTAGACCGTCTTGTTCCTGCTCCCCTCGGCCGAGCCGCACCTTATGATCGGGCCGAAGCCCCGCCAGTCCGACCCGACCCCGGCGATCCGCCGAAGCGCCTCACGCACGAATCCTTCCTTCGCGTCATCGAGGGCCTCGCTGCGCATGTGCAGCGCGTCGCACCCCCCGCACCTCCCATAGACGGGGCAGGCAGGCTCCACCCGGTCGGGCGACCTTCGCAGGATGGATGCCATGGATCCCAGGCAAAATCTCGGCCTCACCGCCTCCACCTTCACGGCGACCCGCTCGCCCGGCAAGGCCCATGGGACGAAGACGGCCATCCCGCCGTCCCCGCCGATCCTTCCGACGCCCCTGGCCTCACGGTCCATCCCCACGATCCCCAGCTCGATTGTCTCCCCTACCTTAGGGACCGATCCAACCATACGGCCATCCTTTTTTCCTGCGATTCTTCGTCGCGCCTTTATGGGCCCCGATTCGCGCCATGACCGCGCCGCGTCGATCGTACCCTTGACATCGGCGTTCCGTGTAATGTAACATATGCGGCACGATAAATTTATAGGGCCTGGTAGTTCAGCTGGTTAGAATGCTAGCCTGTCACGCTAGAGGTCGAGGGTTCGAGTCCCTTCCAGGTCGCTTTAGGCAACTCCCGCAAGGGAGGCTCCATGCCCCGGTAGCTCAGTTGGTAGAGCAAGGGACTGAAAATCCCTGTGTCGTTGGTTCGACTCCGACCCTGGGCATTAGCTAATGCGGCGCCATAGCCAAGTGGTAAGGCCAGGGTCTGCAAAACCCTCATTCTCCGGTTCAAATCCGGATGGCGCCTCCATATTTTCCTAACGGCAAATGATATTGCGCTAACGCGCAGTGATATTACTTCGTAATGATATTCGC
>WRCU01000299.1 GCA_009783805.1 Oscillospiraceae bacterium | reverse complement strand
GGCCAAGGCGGCGCCCAAGGCGGCGACGAAGGCCGCGCCCAAGGCGGTGACGAAGGCCGCGCCCAAGGCGGCGACGAAGGCCGCGCCCAAGGCGGCGACGAAGGCCGCGCCCAAGAAATGATCTAGGTTTCGCATAAAGAAGGGCCGTGGGCTAAGCGCCCACGGCCCTTTTTTTTTATCGGATCCTTACGCGGCTACCTGGGGCCCGACGTACGGCAGCCACGCCTAGGCCCGCCGAAGGCCGACCTCAATCCGCCAGCCTCCTATAGCTTTCGTAGCGCTCGCGGGACTCCCTCTCCGCGGCGGCGAAGAGAGAGTCGGCCCTCCCGGGGTCGGACCTGTGCAGCGAGGAGTACCTGACCTCACCCATTATGAAGTCCCTGTACGATCCGGTCGGCTCCTTGGAATCCAGGATGAACGGATTCTTGCCCTCAGCCTTGAGGTCGGGGTTGTACCTGTACAGGTGCCAATAGCCGGCCTCGACCGCCGCCTTCTGCTCATGCTGCGTCATGCTCATGCCCTTGCTGATGCCGTGGCTGATGCATGGCGCGTACGCGAGGATCAGCGAAGGCCCTTTGTACGCCTCGGCCTCGCTCACCGCCTTGATGAGCTGCGCCTGGCTGGCCCCCATCGCCACCTGGGCCACGTACACGTAGCCGTATGAGATGGCCATCATTCCCAGGTCCTTCTTGCGGGTGGCCTTGCCGGACGCCGCGAACTGCGCGATGGCCCCGGTGGGGGTCGACTTGGAGGACTGGCCGCCCGTGTTCGAGTATATCTCCGTGTCGAAGACGAGCACGTTCACGTCCTCGCCGCACGCGAGCACGTGGTCGAGCCCGCCGTAGCCTATGTCGTACGCCCAGCCGTCGCCGCCGATCACCCAAACGGACTTCTTCACCAGCATGTCGGCGTCCTTAGCCACGGCCTCGTAGAGCGCGTCGAACTCACACCCGCAGTCGCCGCAGTCCGCCTTGGCCTTGGCGACGGCCGCCTTGACCTTGGCCGACGCGGCCTCGGAGGCCTTGCCGTCGCCGAAGGCGGCGAGCCATTCCTCGGACGCCTCCTTGAGCCCCCACTCCGACGGCAGGTCCGCCTTCGCGAACGCGGAGAGGGTCTCGGCTAGCCTTAGCCTACGCTGCTTGACGCCTAGGTACATGCCGTATCCATACTCCGCGTTGTCCTCGAAGAGGGAGTTGGCCCAAGTGGGCCCGCGGCCGTCCCTGCCCACCGTGTACGGCATCGCCGGCGCGCTGCCGGCCCAGATGGAGGAGCATCCCGTGGCGTTCGCTATCATCATCCTGGGGCCGTAGAGCTGCGTGAGGAGCTTGGCGTACGGGGTCTCACCGCAGCCGGCGCATGCGCCCGAGAACTCCAGGAGCGGCGTCTCGAACTGGCTGCCCTTGACCGTGTTGGGGGAGAGCCGGTTGGCCTTGGCCGACAGGCCGAGGGAGTAGTCCCAGTTGGCCCCCTCAAGGGCTTGCGTCTCGGCCGGCCTCATCGTCAGGGCCTTGACCTTCGCCGGGCACACCTGCTCGCAGTTCGCGCAGCCGGTGCAGTCCAGGGGCGAGACCTGCATCCTGAACGAGGCGTCCTCGTATCCCTTGCCGTTGGCCTTGGCCACCTTGTAGCCGGCCGGGGCCGCCGCGGCTTCCTCGGCGCTGAGTATGAAAGGCCTTATCGTCGCGTGCGGGCAGACGTACGAGCATTGGTTGCACTGTATGCATCTTTCCGGGTCCCACTCGGGGACGTCGACCGCGATGCCCCTCTTCTCGTACATGGAGGTGCCTTGCGGGAACGTCCCGTCCTCCCTGCCCGCGAAGGCGCTCACGGGGAGCTTGTCGCCCATCTGGGCGTTGACCGGGATGACGACGTCCTTCACGAAGTCGGGCATGCCGCATAGGCATTTGGGGTCGGCGTCGACGGCGTCCCTCCATGATTCGGGCACCGTGATCTCGCGGAGGTCCGATATGCCCCTATCGACGGCGCCGTAGTTCATGTTGATCACGGCGTCGCCCTTCTTGCCGTATGACTTGATGATCGCCGCCTTCATGTACCCCACGGCGTCGTCCAGGGGGATGATGTCGGCCAGCTTGAAGAAGGCCGCCTGCATGACCATGTTGATCCTGCCCCCGAGCCCCAGGTCGCGCCCCACGGCTATGCCGTCGATCGTGAAGAACCTGATGCCGTTGGCCGCTATGTACCTCTTCATGGCGGCGGGCAGGCGCCCATCCAGCTCGGCCTCGCCCCATTGCGTGTTGAGCAGGAAGACGCCGCCCTTCTTGAGGTCGGTGACTATCTCATACTTGTCGACGTACGATTGGTTGTGGCAGGCCACGAAGTCGGCCTTGCTTATGAGGTATGACGACTTGATCATCTCGGTCCCGAACCTGAGGTGCGATATGGTGATGCCCCCGGACTTCTTCGAGTCGTAGGAAAAATAGGCCTGCACGTTCATGTCGGTATGGTCGCCGATGATCTTGACCGAGTTCTTGTTGGCGCCGACGGTTCCGTCCGAGCCGAGCCCCCAGAACTTGCAGCTCCTCGTCCCCTTCGGCGTGGTGTCGATGGTCTCGTCCGCCGCGAGGGAGAGGTTCGTCACGTCGTCCTTGATCCCGATCGTGAAGCGGGCCTTGGGCTCGGGCGAGGCCAGGCTCTCATACACGGCGGCTATCTGGGCGGGCGTCGTGTCCTTGGAACCCAGGCCGTAGCGGCCCGCCACCACGAGGGGCGCGCCCGGCCTGCCGTAATAAGCCGTGCAGACGTCCTGGAAGAGCGGCTCGCCGTTTGAGCCCGGCTCCTTAGTCCTGTCGAGCACCGCTGCCTTCCTGACGGTCCCGGGTATGGCCGCGAGCATCGTGTCCGCCTTGAAAGGCCTATACAGCCTGACCTTGAGCAGGCCGACCTTGGCGCCGC
>WRCU01000298.1 GCA_009783805.1 Oscillospiraceae bacterium | reverse complement strand
GAGGATCCTCCCCGCCTTGCCCTTCAGCATAATTGCCCCCCGCCAGGCCGCGACGCGCGGACCTGTCCATGGCATGAACGATATATGCGCCCGGGTCCGGGGTCAACGCCCCACACGATACCGTAACGGGTTTGAAACGCGCCTGCCATCAGAGCAGCTCGTACATCTCCTTGGCCTCGTCCTTGCGCACGCTCTCAGCGACGCTGAGTATCCTGAACCTGGTGGTCCCGCCCCCGAACCTGATCTCCACGACGTCGCCCGCCTTTACCTCGGCGCCCGCCTTGGACGGCTTCCCGTTCAAGGTCACGCGGCCCATGTCGCAAGCCTCGTTGGCCACCGACCTCCTCTTTATTACCCTGGACACCTTAAGGAACTTATCAATGCGCATGCCTACCCCTTGTTAATTGCCATATTCTAGCAATAAATGGGCGTTATCGTATCATAAAAAGGCGTTTACGTACATGTCCAGCAGGCCTTGGACCTCTCCGCCCATCGAGTCGGCTAGGGCGCCGGGGGCGCTCCCGCTTACGGCGTCCCTTACCTGGTCGCCCCATATGACCGGATCGATCCGGACGGAGTTCGCCTCCCATTCCAGCCCGAACCCATACAGCCTCTCCGAGCCGCCGTAGAATATGTCGGTCACATACGCCTTCCTTGCCTCATGGTCAGCTTCATCGGAAAGCATCCATAGCATGTATTCCAACGCCCCTTCGGGGTTCATTGAGCATGATGGGATCGCATAGACGTTCAAAGCGCCGTTATCCCTCGACGACTTGGCCGCATCCAAGTCCGGGCCCCTAGGGAAGCAGACGAAGCCCACGTCATCGTCGAACCTGTCCTTGTCGCTTACGATGAAGTCGGGCTCACCGGTGTCTACGACGCCTCTCATGTTCCCGACGATAAAGGCGGGCGCGGCGGGGACCATGAAGCCCCTTCCGATCAGCAGGTCATTTATTGAGTTAAATATCAGGTTGTTTGCCTCATTTACAAGCCCATGCTTATATAAATTTTTATGGAAAGCGGCGGAGGCCACGTATCTATGGTCCACTCCATACTTGTCAACTATTATTTTGCCGCCCTACGTAAGCATCTCGGCCAATGCTGGGTATATGGGCGCGCCGCATCCGCCGATCAACAGCTGGGGATCGCCGTAGGCCCCGTGATAGTCGGTGCCCCCGGTCACGAAGAGCCCATGCGCGGCCGCGATCTCCGCTGCCTCCCTGGCCTCCTTAGGAGTGTGTCTTGGGTGCGCCGCCTCCAATCCGCCCAATCCCTCCTTGGCCAAGGCCGCAACCGAGCCCAGGTTGCCGTAGTCGGCCGGGTGCGCCAACACCGCCACGCCCCCCGCCTCCCTGATCGCCTTGACGGCTTCCACGGCGCTGGGGTACCTATTGCCCCCCCTGACCGGGCCTCCCGGCCCGAAGAGGAACCGGAACAGCCCTCCCATCACCTTGTCCGCATAGCCTTTCTCACAAAGGGCGCGCCCGATGTGCTGCCTGTATATGACCCCGTCATGCGTGTGGGCCAGGACCTCCCCCTCGGTGATCGCATAGCCCAACGAGGCTACCTTCGCCACCATCGCCAGGCCCGATGCGCGCCGCTGGCTTATGACGCTATCGCAAAAGTCGATAAGGATTTTAGCCTTCGTATATCCGTATCCTAATATATGGGCCTTACGCCCGGAAGCCCCGTCCCAGGCGGATACCTCGATCCCATTAATATACCCGACCCCCGCGTTTCGGGCCGCCTCCGCCATCGGCCGCTGGGAGGATGCGGTGTCATGGTCGGTAAGGCTCATGAATGATACCCCGGCCCCCGCCGCGAGCTCTGCGATCCGCTCCGGTCCGTCCGAGCCGTCCGAATGCGTGGAGTGGACGTGCAGGTCGGCCCTCAAGCGTCAGGCGCCTGCGCCAGCTGCGAAGGGTGCTTCGTAAAGAAGTCGGTCTTGGGCTCGAGCCATCTTAGCTTCGGCGGCCGTTCGCCGGCTCCGTCCCCGCCTCCTCCGGCATCCAGCCCGGCCAATTCGCCCAGCGTGCGGAATATGTATCTCCAGTCCCACATCCTTTCGCTCAGCCCCAGGTACTCCCTGACCTTCTCAGCCCCTTCGGGGGCGATCGGGTGGATGAGCGTGGCGGCTACCCTCACCATGTGGAAGCCGTCGCGGAGCGCCTGGGCCCTGGCCGCCGCGTCCCCGCCGCCCCCCTCCGCGGCCTTTAGCGCGGCCGTCAAGGCCTTGTTCGCATATCTTATATATGAATCCATCAGGCTCATCACCGAATGGAGCTCTATCCTGTGCATCAGCCTCTCGTACTCGAGCGCCGCCCTCTCCGATTCGCCCCTCACGCCCGGGCTTATCCCCCCCTCGGGCAGCGCCCCCCCGAAGTATGTCTGGAGGCTGTAGAAGCAGGTGCGTATCAGCCTGTTGAAGACGTTGGCCAGCAGGTTCCCCTCCTTGAGCACGGGGTCGCCCTCACCGGGGGCGGCCGCGGGGTTCAATGGCCTCGGCTGGAAGCTCACGCTCCTCACGCCCACCCCGAGCCCCAGGTAATGGGCCCGGAGCTGCTCCGCCGTGTAGTGCCCAAGCATCTCGGCGGCCATCGGCGGCCTCACCTCACCGCTGCTGCTGGCCTTCTTATTAAGGAAAAGGAGGTACCTGTTCGCTATCACCTCCGGCAGCCTGAGCTTCCCCTTGATCGGGTCGGTCGAAGGGCCCCCTGTGTGCGTCCCCATGAACAAGGACATCTCGGCGGGCCCATAGAAGTATATGCAGTCCTCCCCGATGAATTGGTAGACCTTTGAGTCCGGGTCGCACCACCAATCCTCCCATGACCCGCCGCCGCGCTCCTCCAGGCATGCCTTGGTGAACGATATGGGCGCCCAGAGCGACTCGGGCCATACCCAGAACGTGCGACCCGAGAGGCCGTCG
>WRCU01000297.1 GCA_009783805.1 Oscillospiraceae bacterium | reverse complement strand
GAAGATGGCCTTCGATGTCGGCGACCCCGAGGCGAGGCCGATATACGAGATTCCATACGGCGTCCTGGAGCGCAGGGCCGACGGGCTGGAGCGCCCCGGGCAGCGGTGGGCGGCGATGGTGGGGGGGAAGGCCGGATTGGCCGTCATCAACGACTGCAAGCACAGCTTCAGCGCCGAGGGCGGCGAACTCAAGATGATGGCCCTGAGGAGCGCCATATACGCCGACCACTACGGGCATAGGGACCGCCATAACGAATACATAGACATCGGCGAGCATAAATTCGGCTATGTGATAATGCCGACCGGCGGGCACGGAGAGGCCGCCGACATGGCCGGGGCGGAAGGCGGGGCCGGACGCGGACAAGGCGGTTCGGGCGGTTCCGAGGGCGGTCGCGGCGGTTCGGGCGGTTCCGAGGGCGGACGCGGCGACGGCGGGTCAAAGATGCGGGCCCCGCTTAGCGCGGGCATGGGGGCCGCCTTGGCCCCTGTGGCGCGGAGGGCGGCGGAGTTCAACGCGGAGCCCTTATATGTATATGAAACCTATCATAAAGGCGCGCTGCCGCAAACCTATCGCGGGATAACCATTGACGGCGGCGACGTGGCCCTCGCCGCGTTGAAGAGGGCGGAGGACGGGGACGGCTACGTGATGCGGCTCCATGAGGTGAGCGGCAGGCCGGCCGGATCGGTCACGGTGGATGTGCCTTTGTTCGGGGTATCTTTCAAGGCGTCCTTCGCGCCGTGCGAGATAAAGACCTACCGCCTGTCGGGCGGCAAGGCGACAGAGTTGAACCTCATCGAGGACGACGTCGGCTAGGCACGAAGGCGTGCGTAAGGCATAAACGAAAAAAGCCGTTCTTTCGGATGGGTGGGTGCGCCATTACATGAGGGTGGTCCTTCAGAGGGTGAGCGGGGCCTCGGTTTCGGTCGGCGGCCGGGTCGTGGGCGAGATAGGCTTCGGGCTGCTGGCCTTGGTGGGCTTCCGCGCGGGCGACGAGGCCGGGGTCGCGGGCAGGATGGCGGGGAAGATATTGCGCCTGCGTATATTCCCGGACGCCGAGGGCAAGGCCAACCTGTCCGTAGGCGACTTGGGGGGCGGGATTTTGGCCGTTTCGCAGTTCACGCTCTACGCGGACTGCGGCAAAGGCAATAGGCCCAGCTTCTTCGAGGCCGCCGGGTCGGATGAGGCCAAGGCTCTGTACGGATCCTTCGTCGGGGCCCTACGGGGGCTGTCGGCCGAGTCGGCGGGCGTCCGCGCGGGGCGTGCCGCCCAATCGGCCGCCTCCCCCTTGGGCGGGGGGGCCCCGGACACGGCCGGGCGCGGCCTGTTCGGGAAGGTGGCGCAGGGCGAATTCGGTGCGATGATGGAAGTGGCCCTCGTGAACGACGGCCCTTTCACGGTCGTCCTGGACATGTGACGGCCTTACGCGGCGTATCCGAAACCGCCGTCCGCATTGTGTGGCCGAACCTCATGCGTCATATCGGTCCGGCCTACCGCGGCCCAAACCTTATGTGCGCGTCGCGCGGCAGGGCCAGCCCGCACTCGGCCTCGACGGCCTTGGTTATGCCCGCTATCGAGGGGCATCCGCAGTGGGACGGGAAGTGCTTCGCGGCGTACCCATATAAGGGCCCCTCCCCAGGCTTAGCCAGGCATAGCCCGTACGGGTCGAACGTCTCGCCCAGCTCGGCCATCATAGCCGCCACGTGCGGGCACGCGGTCTCCACATTTATACTGACCTCCAAACCGTCCGCGAACTCCGCCGTCACCTCAGTCGTCAGGCCGCATATACCAGGCTCCACGGTCACCTTCGTCATAGCCCTCACCTCCCGCGTGATTGATCTTTGTCCCGATCCCGTAGCCGCCCAACCCCCGCGTCACCGCCCCTTGCCCCCATCATCGCCACGCAGAGCGCGGCGACGTCGCCTATGGACTCGCCCAGCCCCGCCTCCAGCACGCGGCACGCCGCCGCGGGCCCCGGCAGGGCCTCCTCGGCTATCGCGGCGCGCATCCCCGGTTCCAGATGATGCCTGCACCGCCCGTATATGCCCCCAATGACCACTGCCTCCAGGTTCAGGATGTCTATAAGGATCGCTATGGCCCGCCCCAGGTACCGCCCGCACGCCCCCAGCGCCCCCAGCGCGGCGGGCTCGGCCGCGTCCGCCCTCTCGGCGACCTCCCGGGCCGTCGGGTCGTCGCCGAAAGGCGGCTTTTGCCCGAGCTGGGCGGCCTCCTCGTTCCTGAGCCTCGCGAGCCCGGCCAGGCCGCCGCCGGAGCAAAAGCCCTCGAACGAGCCGGCCTTCCCGTAGCCCACGGGGCCGTACCGTTCGAGGCGGACGTGGCCCACCTCACCCGCGGAGCCGCCCGCCCCCTCGTGGAGCCTGCCCCCGAGGATCAGGCCGGCGCCCATCCCGGTGCCGAAAGTGAGGAAGGCCAAGTCATGGAGGCCCCTTCCGGCGCCGAACCTCCACTCGGCCACGGCGCTGGCGTTAGCGTCGTTGCATAGGTAGGCGGGCGCGTCCAAGGCCCCCGACAGGATATCGGTCACGGCCACCCGATCCCAGCCCCTGAGGTTCGGCGGCGACAGCACCGTCCCGCGCGGGGCGTCCAACGGACCGCCGCAGCTGACGCCGACGGCCAAGGGCCTCTCGCCCGCGCCTATGCCGGGGTCCTTCATGAATGATCGGGCCGAGTCCGCGGCCCTTGCGAGCGTATCCGCCGGCCCCCCGGTCGGGAAGGCCACCCTGGCCGCCACGGCCCCGTCGCCGCGGCCGGCCACCACGGCGCACTTCGTGCCGCCGATATCCACCCCTATGTAGTAACCGTCGATGGCCAGGCCGCGCCACCCCCCTTTATTATGGCTTACAAGCTGACGGCTTCCCGACCGCCAGAGTCGATCGCAGGCCGATCGAAGCCGCGCGCGCAAAAATTAT
>WRCU01000296.1 GCA_009783805.1 Oscillospiraceae bacterium | reverse complement strand
CCAGGAACGGCACCGTCACGAAAGTCGTCGCGACCAAGGGTCAGTCCGTCTCGACGGGGGAGCCCCTCCTTTACATAAGGTGATTCGGCCATAAGAAGGCCATGCGGCCATAGCCGCCACATATGCGACCATGCCTGGTACCAACCGTAACGCAAAATCATAAAAAGGAAATGGGGAGGCGCAGCCGGCCCCGCCTTGTCGCGGGCTTTTCGGCACGGCGCCGATTTCGATGAAACACGTGATAGTGCTGGCCGACGGGATGGGCGACTATCCCGTCAAGGAGCTGGGCGGCAAGACGCCGATGGCCTGCGCGGTGAAGCCGAACATGGACTACGTCGCGCGGAAGGGCGTCTGCGGATTGGTGAGGACGGTGCCGGAGGGTTTCCCCGCGCAGAGCGACACGGCGAACCTGGCGGTGATGGGGTACGAGTTGGAGGGGAACTACACCGGACGCTCGCCGATAGAGGCGGTCAGCATGGGGATAGGCCTGGACGGCGGGGACGTCTGCTACAGGTGCAACCTGGTGACGCTGTCCGACCATAGGAGCTATGAGGACAAGCTGATGCTCGACTACAGCTCCGACGAGATAGAGACCAAGGAAGCCGAGATCCTGATAGACATTTTAAACGAGGCCCTGGCCCGCGACGGGCTGAGGTTCCATACGGGCAGGAGCTACAGGCACTGCCTCGTCATGAGGCGCGCGCCCACCATGGAGGACCTGACCCCGCCGCACGACATCCTCGAGAGGCCCATAGGGCGCTACCTGCCCGAAAGCGCCGACCTGCGCGGGCTTATGCTGGAGGGCAGCGCCATCCTGGCTAAAGTCGAGGAGGCGGCGGGCAGGAGGATGCGGGGCCTGAACCCGGCGAACGCCATATGGCTATGGGGGGAGGGGACGAAGCCGACCTTGCGGAGCTTCAAGTCGCGCTTCGGCCTGGACGGGGTCATGGTTTCCGCGGTGGACCTGCTCAAGGGGCTGGGGATGCTGACCGGCATGCAGGTCGTGGAGGTCGAGGGGGCCACGGGGAACATACACACGAACTACGCGGGGAAGGCTGAGGCCGCGATAGGGGCCCTCAAGGCCGGCAAGGACTTCGCGTTCATCCACGTCGAGGCGCCGGACGAGTGCGGCCACAGGTTCGAGGTGGAGAACAAGGTCAGGTCCATAGAGCTGATAGACGAGCACATAGTAGGCGCCATCCTGGAGCGGCTGCCCGAGGAGGGCATGGGCGAGTTCAAGCTGATGGTGATGCCCGACCACTTCACGCCCCTCTCGGTGCGCTCGCACACGTACGACCCCGTCCCGTTCGCCATATACGACTCGCGCCGCGAGAGGGACGGCCTGGACAGGTTCGACGAGGAGAGCGTGGGGGAGTCCGGCGTCTACATCGATCCGGGCCATACACTCATGGACTACTTCATCAACGTATAGAAGGCGGGGCTGGGGATGGGCTTGCTGTCGCGGCTGCGGGACAGCCTGATAAAGACCAAGGGGAACCTCACGGACAAAGTCGACAGGGTCCTGGCCTCGTTCGGCAAGGTGGACGAGGGGCTGTTCGAGGAGCTGGAGGAGGCCTTGATCACGTCCGACGTCGGGATGAGGATGACCGGCAGCGGCATCGCGAGGCTCCGCGCCGAGGTGAGGGAAGGCAGGATAGCGAAGGTCGAGGATGTCAGGCAGTGCCTGCGCTCGATCATCGAGGGCATCCTGAGCGAAGGGGCCGCGGGGCTGGAGCTGGCCTCGAAGCCGTCGGTCGTGCTGGTAATCGGGGTGAACGGCGTGGGCAAGACGACCTTCATAGGCAAGCTGGCCAAGCTGCTGACGGGCCAGGGCAAGACGGTCCTCCTGGCCGCCGGGGACACCTTCCGGGCGGCGGCGATCGACCAGCTGGCCATCTGGGCGGACAGGGCGGGCGTGGGCATGGTGCGTCACGACGAAGGATCCGACCCGGCCGCCGTTATATTCGATGCGATGAGGGCCTGCAAGTCCAGGATGGTGGACGTGCTCATATGCGACACCGCCGGCAGGCTCCATACTAAGAAGAACCTCATGGAGGAACTGGGCAAGGTCGGGCGCGTGATCGAGAGGGAGATGCCAGAGGCCTCAAAGGAGGTCTTGTTGGTGCTGGATGCGACCACGGGCCAGAACGCGGTGCAGCAGGCGAAGGTTTTCGCCGACAAGGCCGCCGTCACGGGGATCGTGCTTACCAAGCTGGACGGCACGGCCAAGGGCGGCGTCGCCCTGGCGGTCAAGGAGGAAATGGGCATACCGATCAAGTTCATCGGCGTGGGCGAGGGGATCGAGGACCTGCAGCCGTTCGACCCGGCCGAGTTCACCGCCGCGCTTTTTTCGTGACGGGGCATGTAAAGGTTCGGAGGCGTATGGGGCTCCGCGGTGGCTTGGGCGGGGCTGTGTGGGCATGGCGGAAAGGGGGAGGTACGCATGGGACGCGTATATAGGGTGGCGCAGGCGGGGTTGGGTGCGCAGGGGCTGGCGCATTTGGAAGGCCAAACCGGGAACCCGGGGAGCTTCTCGCTGGAGGCCGTCTGCGACCTCTACGGCGAGCGGCTGGACAAGGTCTGCGCCGAGCGGCCGGGGGTCGGTAGGTACTCCGAAGCCGAGCGGATGCTGGACGAGGTGAGACCCGATGTCTTTACGTTCGTGACGCAGCCGGATGTAAGGCTCGAGATGGTCAGGTTGGCGGTGAGGTACGGGGTGAAGGTGCTCGTGTTCGAGAAGCCCATGGCATTATCCCTGGCCGACGCCGCGGAGACGGTAAGGACGCTGCGCGAGGCCGGCATTAAGTCCGTGGTGTGCCACCAGCACAAGTACCAGCACACCTTCCGCAAGATGAAGGAGATAGTCGACTCGGGCGCGATAGGCAAGGTGACGCAGATCAACTTCTCGACCCAAGCCTGGATGGCGCAGAT
>WRCU01000295.1 GCA_009783805.1 Oscillospiraceae bacterium | reverse complement strand
TGATGTTGCCTTTGACGGCCCCTCCGATGTCGCCGGCGACGGCGAACCCATAGTCGTTCGACCCGGGTATCTCTATGTACAGCCTGGAGTGCAGCGGGATCACCTTCGGGTCGACCGCCACGACCCCGTACTGGGCCTTCATTCCCGTGTAGGTCATGCCGTACAGCGGGTCGCCGGGGCGCTTCCCGGTATCCTCATATGAAGAGGTGTAGGCGGTCGCCTTCATCTCAAGGACCCTGACATAGGTGAAGTCGTCCTTTGTATGGCTTTCGGGCGACGCGCCCGCATCCCCGTTCGGGGACGCCTCGGCCTTGGGGGTCGCCTCGGCCTTGGGGGTCGTCTCGGCCTTGGGGGTCGGCTTCGGCGTCGGCGTCGGCGTCGCCGGCACCCTGGTCCCCTCCTCCACGATCCTGCTGACGGGCTGGGCGCTCACGTAGTCGCCCACCTTCGTAAGGCTCACGCGCTCGCCGTTCTCGTACACCGACTTCCAGGTTATCTCCCTCGTGCCGTTCACGCCTTCGGAAACCACCCTCTTGGTCCCCTTGTCCAGGTTCGCGTTCGTGCGCAGTATGGAATCGAAGGGGATGGGTATGTATTCTTTCGTGATCCTCTCCTCGACCTTGATAATATCAAGGTTGAGGCTGGCCAGGCTGTTCGCGTCCGTGAAGTCGCCGTACGACCCTTCGATCCTGTCCAGATCCGAAAGCGTAAGCTCCGCGGCCTCCAGGATTTCGTCGAGGTCGGCGTCGGCGCCTACCGTGAAGCTCCTCACCTCGCCGTCGACCATGACGTTCACGGTTATCCCCCCGACCCGGTCTTCATGGTACGCGTAGTCGACGCCCGACTCGTCCAGACCTTCCTCGCCCTGCCCGGAAAGCGCCTCATCCCGCGCGTTCAGTATGAGTTCGGCCTTGCTGAACTTCACGATATGGTATGTCCGGTCGCCTTCGTCCGGGGAGCCGTCGGCCATGCCGCCTTCCCCGTCGTCCGAGCCGCGTGCTTCGGGCCCCGACCCTGGGCCGTCGCGTTCCGGGTCCGCAGCCTCGCCGCCCGCCCCAATCCCCGAACCGGCGCCGTCGCGGGCTAGGCCCGCAGCCCCGCCGCCCTCGCCCAAGCCTCCCAGTCCGGATTCGGGCAGGTACGAGAAGATGTCGTTCCCGTACTCATTCCTCGAGAGGACCATCATGGAGATCGACGATCGGTCGGCCCCATGGCCGTCCGCGACGCGTTCGGCCGACGCGGCTTCGCCTACGAAGGATGCGGCCGTCGGGCCCGTCACGATCGGCTCACCCATCCGCTGGCTGGCCGCGGCCATGATGATCGCGGCCGAGATCATGATGGTGACCGTCACCGACAGTCGCCTCTTCGGGTACGCCCTCATAAGGCGCGCCAATAGGAACCGCGCCTTCCTATCCAACCCATTTGGCTTTGACCGGCCTTGCGGCCTCGCGGAGAACCCTTCCATCAGCTACCTTACCACCGTCACTTCCCTCAGGGCCCAAACCCCTTCGCCGCCCTGCGTATATGCGTATGTTATCATGACCGTCCCTATGCCTTCACCCATGAGGCCGCCTACGCCCTCGCCGCCGTCCTCGCCGCCGTCGGGGTTCGTCCCGGATTCGCCTCCGTCTTCGCCTCCGTCGGGGTCCGTCCCGGGTTCGCCGGCCTCGCCCGCGTCCCCACCTTCCGATCCGAGGTCATCGCCGTCCGTCCCGAGGTCATCGCCGTCTGACCCAGGGTCATCACGGTCCAGACCCGCACTCCCATCGTCCCCATAATCCGACCCGGGGCCGCCTTCGGCGCCATCCGCGAAGCTCCCGGCCACCTCTCCCCCGTCCGCCCCGGTTCCCAACCCTGTATCCGACCCAGGGTCATCGCCGTCCAGGCCCGCAGTATCATCGTCCCCATAGTCCGACCCGCGGTCGTCTTCGTCCCCCGCCTCGAGGCCCATCCCGCCGTCCGTGTCGGGGTCGGTCAGGTTCGCGTACAGCCTCAGGTCCATCGTCACCAGCACTCGTATCTCGACGGCCGCCGACTCGCCCGCCGCCTCGGGCGCCAGCTCGGCCCCCACCACCTCGAACCCGGCCACCTCATCCCTCATGAATTCCAAAAATCCCGCCCAGTCGCCGCCGACGAGCCTCCAGTCAAAATACCCGTCGCCCTGCTGCGCCGCCACCCCGCCTTCCACCAGGCCCTTGAGCGAGTCCGCGAACATGGAGGCGAAGAACATCGGGTCGGCGACCTTGCGCAGTTCGGCTATGGCCTTGGCGCGCTCTATGATCGCCTGCTTGTCCTCGCCCTCGATCAGGCGCATCTCCTGGATCTGCCAGGCGTTCTGCCTCCTGAGCCGCTCCAGTTCGCGCACGTCGGACTCCAGGGCGGAGTTGGCGTTCCGGAGCTCGTTTATGTCCCTGTTGAGCCAGGATATCCTCGTCTCGTTGCCGTCGTTCGTGATCGAGTACTGCTCGTTCTGCCATAAAACGTAGTTGAACGCGGTCAAGAAGAGCAGCATGGACGCGCTCACGGCAATCAATATGGCCTTCTTCAAGCAGCCCCACCCCCCAGTCGGATCCCATAGAACCGGACCGCGTTGTCATGCGTGAGCCTGGCGACGCCCTCAGCCGACGCGCCCCTTATTTCGGCTATTTTGGCGACTACGTGAATTAGGTTCCTGGAATCGTTGCGGCCGCCCCTCATGGGCTCCGGCGCCATGTACGGGCAGTCCGTCTCCACCATCAGCCTGTCGTCGGGCACGCTCTCGGCGATCGCCAGCAGCTTGCGCGCGTTCCGGAACGTCACCGCGCCGCCCAGGCTCACGTGGGCCCCCATCGCCAGTACCTCCCTCAGCGAGGCCGGCTCGCCCGTGAAGCAATGCAGCAGCAGCCCCGCCTTCGGGACGCCGTGCCTAGCGATCAAGGCCATGGTGTCCGCGTA
>WRCU01000294.1 GCA_009783805.1 Oscillospiraceae bacterium | reverse complement strand
GGCGCTGCTCTGCGTGCTCAGGCTGCGCGGGGAGGAGCGCGAAGGGCGCCTGGAGGCGGTGCTCGCGGGGTCCGTATCCAGGACCGCATACATGCGCTGCTATCTTGCGCTGGGCTTGGCCGCGGGCGCGGCAGTGCCTCTGCTCGCGGCGCTCGGCTTCTACGCGGGCTCGGCCGGGGTCATGGGGGAACCGCTGCCCATCGGCTTCTTTCTATCCAACGCGGCCGCGTACATCCCCGCCATATGGGTTGCCGTGGGCTTGGCGGCGGTCTTGGTGGGGCTCTTGCCGCGCCTGACGTCGGCATGCTGGGCGTACCTAGGGTATGCGGTCTTCATCCAGTTCTTCGGCAGGGTTTTGGGGATGCCCGGGTGGATCGAGAAGACCACGCCGTTCGGGTTCGTCCCCCTGCTGATCATCGAGGACGTCAGCTGGCCGGCGCTGGCCTTGCTGACCCTGGCTGCGGCCGCCCTCTCGGCGGCCGGGGTCGCCGCTTTCCATAGGAGGGACGCGCTTACCGCATGAATACGGACAAGGTCGGCGAAATGATATTGAGGGCTCGCATGCATGGCCTGTACCTGTCCAGGGGGTGCGGGTCCATAGTGGAACTTTCCCGTGAGCTCATCGGGATGCATTGCTGGTTCCATAGGAACGTGGCGTTCTCGGCCTTGATACGCGGCGCCGCTCTGCCGGGCTGGAAGTCGGCCCTGACGAAGACCTGGATCCACCACGCGCTGCACGGCGTGGCCTATGACGACCTGCCCACGCTGCTCGCCGTGAACGCGGGCGGGGGGTTCCGCTGGGGCGAGCCGTATGCGGCCATAGCGGAAAGGACGCTGAGCCTCATGGAGGACGGCGTCTGCTCGCGGGCCGAGCTGCGGCGCATATTCGCCGCCGACTACGACAGGCGCATAGTCGAGCACGCGTTCTCGCCCTGGGGCGGAGTCTTCGGCGAGTTGGCGCGCTTGGGCAAGGTCGCCTTCCGCGACATGGCCAGCCGCGACTTCGACCTGATCGACGCGGAGCCGCATAGGACCCGGGCCGAGGTGCTTCCGGGGCTCTTCCGCAGGTTCATCGCCTCGTACGGCCCCGCCACCATATCCGACGCGGCCTGGTTCTTCGGCCTGATGAAGGAGCGCAAGAAGGAGCTGACCGCCCTGGACCTGGGCGAGTACGAAAGGCTCGAGCACAACAGGCAGACGCACTACCACCTAGGGATGGACGAGGGGATGGGTGAGATTCCCGAGGTGACGCTCCTCTCGGGGTTCGACCCATACATAGTCACCTACGTGGACAGGGGTGCGATGCTCCCGAAGGAGTTTAAGGCCGCCGTGATCATGAAGTCGGGCATATGCCTGCCCACCGTGGCCTTGAACGGCGTCGTGGCCGGGTTGTGGAATATCAAGAAGGGCGCCCCCTTTCTGGAGTTCTTCAGTACGCAGCCCAAAAAAATCGTCGATAAGGCGCGAGGGATGGTGGAGTCGGTCTGCGCCCAGATGAAGGTGCACGGCTGATGTTTTTGATCGTATGGATTGACGTTTTGTATTATTATGATAGAATATGCATATAATAATATCGAAAAGATGTAACTGTAATGGCACAAATATTAGTTAATATAAGAATGGACGAGGATTTGAAAAAGTCGATGGAATACACCTGTAAGTCTTTGGGACTGAACATGACCACGGCTTTTACAATCTTCGCAAAAAAAATGAGCCGAGAGAATCGCATACCGTTTGACGTGTCGGTTGACCCGTTTTTCAGCGAAAAAAATATGTCAGCCATTGACGAAGCCACCAAGCAAATTGAACGCGGTCAGGTCGTTGTTAAAACGATGGAAGAATTAGAGGCGATGGAGAATGAGTAAAATAACCTTCGCTGAAAGGGCATGAGAAGAATATCTTTATTAGCAGGAAAATGATAAAAAAACGCTCAAGCGTGTGAATTTACTGCTAAAGGATATAGCAAAAAACGGAATCGATGGAATCGGAAAACCGGAGCCTTTGCGCCATCGCGAGGGTTGGAGCCGCCGTGTTGATGATGTGAACAAAATAGGTTGTTTTGCCGATACGCTTCACGAGGTCGAGCTGTTCGGCTTTCGGGGGCGTATTGTTTTTTCGATATTCATATAAAAATGCGTCGGCGGGATATAGGATGTTGGTGATGAAACCAAACCAGAAGGGATGTTTATTCATGTGACTACGATCCCATTAATACATTTTTCGCCGTCGCCACGGCCTCCCGTTCGGTTTCGAGCATCCCCGCCAGCAGCCCCGCCTGGGCTATCCGCATATCCCTAGTCCAAAACCTGCGCGCCCGCTCGCCTACCAAGTATTCGCCGCTGTCGAGCATGGCATGGATGCGCCTCGCCTTTTCGGAGATCTCCTTGAAGAATAAGACGATTCGGTTCATGCCGTCAGCCTTCTCGGGCAGGAGGCGCGCGCTTTCGCTTAGATAGGCGTGGGCCGCCTTCCGGGCGTCGTATAGGGCCAGCGCGCAGAACTGGTTGACCGAGAAGCGACGGGCAAGCTGATCGTCGTCGCTGCCCTCATACCATCCGTCGTCCAGGAGGTCGCCGCGCCACGTCTCGTAAGCCGTGAACCCTTGCCTATATCCCCTGTTGGTCTCCGCACCGGAGCAGTCGACCAGTATCCTCAAGGAGCCAAGGAGGCTCTCCCTGTCCGAGGGCACCTCCACCTCGCCCGCGAAGTAGGCTATGAGGAACGGCCAATTGTCGACGGGCAGGTAATCGTGCGGGTTGTCCTTGCCCTTTTCATAGCCCGGTTTACCCAGCACGTCCCCGTCGTACTTGGTCCGGCAATAAAGGTCCGCCCCGCCTTTCTTATAACCGCAGATCACACCCCACTCTGGCGCCACGCGCAGGTTTATCCCCAGCACCGGCATATGGGACCTGATCTCCCTGGCCATGCGCTCGCGGTGGG
>WRCU01000293.1 GCA_009783805.1 Oscillospiraceae bacterium | reverse complement strand
GCTGTTCCCCTATGAGGCGATCGTTTAAGGATTGGGCCGGATGAGCCGATATTCTTGATAGGCGCCCGACTGAGTCATATACTGTAATATTACCGACGACCAAAGGGAACGCGGCGCGGCGCAGCGTAAAAGCGGACGAAAGGTAGATCCCAAGTTGAGGAAGCCCGTTTGTTTTTTACTGATAATGGCCTTGGCCTTCATGGCACCCCTAAGCCCCTCGCTTATCGCGTACGCGGCCGATCCGGTGACGGAACCGGGCCCGGGCGATGAGGCGGGGCAAGCGAAGGAGCCGCCGCTGGGGCCTGAGGTGACGCCGGAGTCCGTGTACAAGGTCCTCAGGGCGAACGACAAGCAGCTGAAGTCGCTGCAGGCGGCCGAGGCCAGGGCGAACTACCGGTACACGCTCAGCCAGGGCAACGCGGACGCCATGTCGACGGACGGGTTCACCATAAAGTACAAGGATAAGGACGGCGAGGACGTAGAGGAGTTCATCGAGTTCGACGACTCCGTCAAGATGCGCAACCGGCTGAGCCAAAGGCTCCTCCCGATCAACGCGAGGACCGCCTGGGACCGCAGCAAGGCCAGCGTGCTGCAAAGGGAGTACGCCATCTACGTCTCGGCGCGGAACGCCGTACTTCCGCTATACGACGCCATCGCCAGGGAGGCGGCCGCGGAGGCCGGCGTAGCCGCGGCCGAGGAGAACCTGGCCACGGTACGCGCCCTCTACGACCTCGGCAGGGTGCTCGAGACGGAGGTCCTGGAGGCCGACCTGTCCCTATTCAAGGCCACGATAGACCTGAGCGCCGCCGAGCGCGCGCGCTCCGTGGCGGAGAACAGGCTCAGCGCGTTGGTGGGCGCCCCGAGGGGGACGCATTATGAAAGCGTGTCCCTGACCGAGTTCATAAGGATGCCCACCCTCATGTCCGCCGGCCTGTACGAAACCAGGGCCCTATCGTTAAACGCGGACGTCATCTCGATCAGGCGCGAGATCGAGGTCAACCGCCTGACCAAGGAAGCCTACGAGACGTTCGACCTGCACGTCAATGACGAGAACGTCGCCGAGGCGTACGAGCAGCTGCTCATCACCTTGGAAGGGAACGAGTTCTTGCTGGAGAAGAGGGAATATGAGGTGGCCTCCGACGTCAGGCAGTCATACGACTCCCTTAGGCAGAGGCAGAGGGGGATAGCGAGCCTCAACGCGCAGCTGTCGCGCGCGCGTGAGCTGCTGTCGCGCTACGAGGCCATGCTGTCCATCCACATGATCGGCGAGGCCGCGCTCAAGGCCCAAGGCGACGCGGTCGCCAGGATCGAGGAGAGCGTAAGGCGGGCACGCTACGACTACAATACGGCGTACGCGGAGTTCCTCATAAAGGTGGGCTCCCTAAGCGGGATACCCACATAGGCTCAGGATGACGAAAACGGGGGGTGAAGGCCCCGTGCGCGCGGCGAAATGCGTGCATGGGCGCCGATCGAGGCATATGGCTATCCTTAAGGGCAAGCTCAGGTCATTCGCGCTGGCCGCCGTTTCGGCGGCGATCCTAATCGGGCTCACGTCCGCTCCATTGGCCGAGCCGGGCTACGGGCCCGTCACGGACGGGGATGCGGCCATCCATGATGGGGCCCCGGACGGCGCGCCCGAGGGGGCGTACCCCGACGGCGGGCCGACCGACGGTTCGGAAGGCGCCCCGGATACGGGCATGGCGTGGCAGGAGAAGTACGCGGTTTCGGAGCTGACCGCGGTCGCGCTGAAAAACACCAGGCAGCGGACCTTGGACGGAATGGACATGGCGGCCAAGAGGAGGGCCTACGACAGGGCGGTAAGGGATTCGGTCATCTACTCCTGGTCCACCTTCCCCGAACGCGCGATGCAGAACTACCAAAAGAGCACCATGGGCCCCGCCCTCGCCAAGCTCAGCCTCGAGATGTCCGTCCTCGCGGCGGAAGGCAACCGGCAAAGGCTGGCCATTAGCGTCGAGTCCCTATGCTACGGGCTGTTGGGCCTGGAAAAGGAGCTGTCCAAGGAAAGGCAATCGATAGCGAACTCACGGAGGCTTTTCGACATACAGACGAGCAGGTACAACCTAGGGCTCATAACGGAGAACGACTACAGCGACAGCCAGTTCGACATGCAGAACAAGGAGGACGGGCTGATCCCCATCCAAGACAGGATAGACGCCTCCATAAAGGGGATCTTCAAGGCCATAGGCGAGGCGTACGATCCGGGCCTGCCATTCGCGCTCGACCTTTCGCTTAGGCTCGAGGATGTCGGGTTCACCCACGATGACCTGGGTTGGGTGACCGAGGAAGCCCTTAGGCGTGACCCGACCCACTATTCGAAGGTGGAGACCCTTGCGATAAGGGAGGCTTGGTTCGAGGAGCTGTCCAAATACTACGGCGAGGAGACGGACGAATATTCGGACGGCGCGGACCTCATGTTTGAGCTCCGGCTGGACCTGGAGCTCTATAGGGCCCAGGTGGCGCAGAACGTGGAGGAGGCCTATTTCAGGGTCCTCAACGGCCACGACAACGTAAGGTACAACGACAGGAACGTCGCCCTCAAAAAAAGGGCCTTCAACCTGGCGAACGAACGGTTCGCGCTGGGCAGGACCACCCTGGACAACGTGATCAGGGCGGACGAGGCCTACCTGCAGGCCAGGATGTCGAACTACAACAGCGTGGGCTCCTATATGGCGGAGAAGAGGGCTTTCCTTAGCATGTTCTCCGGCGAGACGGTCGAGTCGGTGCTCTCGGCATATTGGGATTAGCCGTCCGCTTTCTTTAGGTTGGCGAACTGCGCCATGAGCCGCTTCATCCCATAGGCCCCGAACGTTATCTCCAGCCTTTGGTCGTCGCCCGCGCCCTCGACCTTGGTGACGGTGCCTTGACCGAACTTCCCGTGCGAGACCCGGTCACCCACGGCTAACGCCTCGGTCCCCGCGCCGTCCGG
>WRCU01000292.1 GCA_009783805.1 Oscillospiraceae bacterium | reverse complement strand
CTTGCCGAGGTTGGCGATCCTGTGGTCGCAGGCCGAGAGGTGCAGCTTCCCCGAAAGCCCGCACACGTAGCCGCCGTCATTTAGCGCCTTGGTGACGAGGACCTCCCTAGAGTCGATGTCCTGCCCGTTCTGCCTCAGCCTGTTCGTGACGGGGTACCTGCCGGTCAGGAACGAGCCGCGGCTGGGCGTGCACAGGGGGTTCTGCGCGTAGCAGCCCTCGAAGAGGACCCCCCCCGCGGCCAGGGCGTCCAGGTTGGGCGTCCTCACCCATGGGTTGCCGTAGCAGCCCAGCGTGTCCCACCTCTGGGAGTCGGTGCATATCCAGAGTATGTTCGGCCTGCCTTCGTATGGCTTGCTGTCAGTCGTCATGCGACGCCCCCCCTATGCCCGAAGTATAGGCCAAATTAAGGAGGGGCCGCAATGATCCGGTCAGCCTTGCTGTATGACCGACGAAAGCCGCTTCTCCAGTTTTTGCGCCCTCTTTATCGTCTTCATGAACAATGGGGACCCTTGTCCCATGTAGTCGTCCTTGAAGACGTCGATCTCGTACACCCCGTCCGTGATGTCGTTCAGGCGCAGCCTTATCCTTATGGAGCTCACGCCTTCCGTGGGATGGTACTTGTCCTTCTTGCACAGCATGGCCATGATGGCGTTCCGGTCCGCGTCATTCAGCCTGTCGTTCACGTACAGCTCGCAGCCCACTATGTTCTGGAACAGGATATGCTTGATCCGACGCTTCGCGTAGTTGACGTGGACCAGCTTGCCGCCGCCCCTGCAGAAGACGATCTGATTGAACAGCCTCGCTTCGTCCAAGCCGCCCAGGGCGACCAGATGCACGTCATGCGCGCGGACCCTCTCCGTCTTGAACAGCCTCTCGACGTCCTTCTCGAACAGCCTGTGCTCGAAGTCATTGTGCCTGAGGTTCGGGCTGAAGACCAGGAAGCGCAGGTATCGGAGCGTGACCGCCCCAGCCGCCATCACCGCCATGAGCGTGATTATCATTTTGATCAGCATTTTTTTGGCCCTTTATCGTTCTCGTTTGAAATATCGCGCTTTGAGCGAATTATAAATATATCGCAGCATTGGACGCATAGTCAAGGCTAACCGTCGACCGCCGACGAACGGGCTCCATCCCGTTTGGGAAACCGAAGGATAGTGTATCATGGGCGCATGGGCTTCGCGGGCGGCTTGGCCATAGCGGGCGGCGCGCGGCCTGCCAGGGCGCGGCATGGCCTAAGCCTAGGCCAGGCTCCCGGCCATCCCATGGGAGGGCCCATAATAATCCGACGGGCGGTAGACCATCATGTTCAAGGACAATGCCACCGAGGCTCTTTACGGCGAGAGGCTGCGCAGGTACGTCACGGCGATGGGGTGCGGGGTGCCCGATCGGATCCCCATCCGCCTCTTCCTCCAGGAGGCGGCCGCCCGGTACGTCGGGTACACGAACCAACAGGTGGCGTGCGACTACGGGATGGCCTTCGAGACGACCAGGCTGGCGGCGGAGGGGTTGGGCGTGGACTCCGTGATGCTGAATGCCATATGGAGCAACTACGGGGTCGGCAAGTCGGCGTCATGGAGGTACCTGCACATACCGGGCGTCGACGTCGGCCTCGGGTCCGTCAGCCAGTACAGCGAGCCCGAGGGTGAGGGCGACGCCTACATGAAGGCCGATGAGTACGGGGAGCTGATCGACGACCCGACTGCCTTCATCCTGACGAAGTGGCTGCCGCGCGCGTCGGCGAGGCTGTCCCCGCCGGGCGACCCCGTGACCTTGGGCCATAACGCGGCCCTGATATCGGGCGCCCTGGCATACGCGGACTACATGGGGGCCTTCGGCCCAGCCGCCGCGAGGCTTAGGTACGAGTCCGGGATAGTGGGCGCCAACGCGGGGATGGTCAAGGCCCCGCTCGACATACTGGCCGATAAGTTTCGGGGCTATTTGGGCACGGCCATCGACGCCGGCGAGAGGCCCGGCGACGTGCTGCGCGCATGCGAGGCCCTCATGCCGCACATACTCGCGAACGCGCTCGCCGGGGCGGACCCGGAGCGCAACGTCCCGGTGACCGTATGGGCGCACCGCGGGTGCGTGCCATTCTTCTCCATGGAGACGTTCGACTCCGTGTATTGGCCGACGCTCAGGCCGATCCTGGAAGAGATCATAAAGGCGGGCCACAGGGTGCTCTTCTACGGCGAGGGGAATTGGGAGGCGCATTACGGCGCGCTCAGGGGCCTGCCCGCCGGGTCGATGGTCTACCATCTGGACAGGGGTGACCCGTCCGCGGCCGCCTCGGCCTTCAAGGGGCGCCACGCCATCAGCGGCGGGATGCCGTACGACGTCCTGGCCAGGGGTACGGCCGATGAGGTGAGGGAGTCCACGCTGGCGCTCCTCAAGGTGATGAAGCCGGGCGGCGGGTACGTGTTCGACTGCTCCGCGCTGATGCTGGACGACATATGCCCCGAGAACCTGAGGGCGGCGGTGGGGTGCGTGATGGAGCATGGGGCGTACTCGGCCTCATCGGGCGCCGCCCCGCACGTCGCGGCGGCAGGCGGGTCGGGTGCGGACTGCGTGGCCGAGGCGTGGGAGGCCGGGGCGCGGGAGGCCGGAGTACCGGATGCGGGCGCGGACTTAGGCGTGGGCGCGGGCGCGGCGGAAGGCGTCCGCCTAGGCGCCTTCCGCCGCGGGGCCAGGCCGCCGATGACGGTCCGACCATGGGACGAGGAGCGCCGGGGGTACAAGGCGGTCTCCGGGGACGTCGCCATGGTCGAGAGCGTATGGAAGGCGCGCGACGCCGCCGCCTACGTCTATCTATGGACCACTGTGCTTTGGTGAGCCTCCGCCGCCGCGGCGCGGCGATCCATATCCCGTCATCGCGAGGAGCGATAGCGACGCGGCGATCCATATCCCGTCATTGCGAGGATTGAAATGACGAAGCAATCCATTAACGCTGCCGCTCCTCGCAATGACGGGCGTAGGGCTCAGG
>WRCU01000291.1 GCA_009783805.1 Oscillospiraceae bacterium | reverse complement strand
GCGCTCCTCGCAATGACGGGCTTGATCCTTCGCGGTGCTCAGGATGACAGTCGAGATTGCTTCGTCGCTGGCGCTCCTCGCAATGACGGGCATAGAGCGTCCTCGCAATAACGGGCCAGATCCTTCGCGTTCAACCTTCGATGCCAGTCGACGTGGCTATCCACCTGTTCCGGTCGAAGTCCCATACGTTGAGCCCCAGGCCGGCCTTGATCATGGTCTCCTCGGCGAAGTCCCTCGCGTCCCTCTCGATCGGCTGCTTCATGTACCCCTCGAAGTCGTCTTCGAGCGTGATGTAGTTATAGTAGTTCCATGCCCAGGTGTTGAGCGTCTCCTGCTCGATCCCGAAGTCCTTGTCGGTGAAGCAGGCGTCGAACTGCTGCTTGTGGCGCATCTCGTGCATCACGGTCTGCAATATGAACCCCAAGTACTGCGAGTCGTAGAAGTAGTCGATGCTCAGCTCCATGTACCCCTGCGACCCATACATGACGCCGGCCACGTCGGGGCCCAGGTCCTTGACGACGACCCTGTTCACGTCGATCTGCATGGACTCGCCGAGGAACTTGACGAATGAGTTGATGCAGTCGGACTTCTCCTCGATGCTCATGTAGTTCCAGTCATTGATGACTTCCTTCGTGAAGATGAGCCTCAGGCCCTCCGCGGCGATGCTGGAGTAGTCCTTGTTCTCGTTTGCGTCCCTCACCCTCCTGGTGTCGTCGATCTCGCCCGACCTCTCGTCCTTGAACTTGCTGTCGCCCCGATTGTCGCGGTTCGGGTCGTCCTCTCCGTTCACCTTCTTGTAGAGCACGCCCAGCGCCGATAACAGGTCGTCCATCGTCTTCTCGAAGCCGTTCCTATACTCCTTCGAGCCCAGGTCGAACTGGCCGCTTACGCCTTCCTGCTGGCCCTGCCTCTGCCCGGCTATGTTGCCGAAGAAGTTGCGCATGTCGGCCAGGACGTTCATGACGTCGTTGATCGCGTTCACCTGGCCCGAGTCCGAGCTCCGGGCCGCCTCCGTAAGGGAGGCCCCCGCGAAGGGCACCGCGTTCGTCCCTAGGAACCTCGCGGCCATCCCGTCGCTTACCATGGCGGCGCCCAACAGCCCGCTCGCCCAGTCATGGAGGCTGACGCAGTCCCTCACCAAGCCCGCGTCCGCGTTCTCGAGGCCCGTCGACCCCGCGCCCATCCTCTTGATCTCGGCGTTGTTCTCGGATGACTTCTCGACGAGCTCCATCATCTCACGAGTAAGCCTGTCCGTATCCGAGGCCGCGTCCGCGCCTTCCGACCTCACGTCCCTCATCCCGTCCATCATTCGGCTCCCCTTCCTCTCCCTTTCGGCTCTATACGCCTTGCTCCCCATCCATCCCCGACATGATCCCCTTCTCCAGGACCTCCCCGCCCTTGTGCCAGTAAGGGCTGACCACCCTGGCCTTGCGCCCGGCTGCGATGGGGTTCCCGTCCAACGTCGAGTAGCGCTTGTACGCGCCGCCGTCGGCCGTGACCTCGGTTTCGCTGCCCCTCTCGATCCCCGCCCCGCTTAATAGCCCCACCAAGGTCTTGGCGCCTTCCATGAGCCTACCCTCGTCCCAGCGCTCGAACCCGCCGAACGCGCCTTTCCAGAATCTTACCAGTTCCGGCGCCCCGCCCAGGTTCGCCATCCGGACGTCCCAATCCGCCCATATGCCCATCCCGCCCTTTATCTCGCCGACCGATATGCGATGGATCGGCTCAAATAGGCCCACGAAGGAGCCCGCCTTTTCGGCCAGCTCCGCAAGCGCCTCTTCCGTCGGCCCCTTCCCGCCCGCACCTGCGCCCTTGCCTTTGCATTCGCCTTTACCTTCGCCCTTGCCTTCGCCCCCGAAGAGCCTTCTTAAAAAACGCATCGCCCGTCCCCGTTCCTGCCTAAATTTCGCTACTTCCTATGACTGGACGTTATCCGAATAAGTTCCTGGCCATATGCCGCCCAGCAGCCCCGCGTCACCTGCTCGCGTTGTCCATCTTCACCCAGGCGGCGGCGTCGTCCATGTCGCCGCAGACGATGGCGTCGCCCACCCCGAGGGCCGATATGATCTGCTGCTGGTCCTCGCGCAGCGCAAGCCCCGCGGCCATCACGGCCCCGTCGTCCGGCGAGGTGAGCCTGTGCACTATCTTGTAGTTCGTGTTCTTGATCGCGTCCGGTATGAGCCTCGTGGGGATCTGGTCCACTATCACGATGCCCTGGCCGTAGCCGCGGATCTCCGAGAGCATGTTCGAGAAGAGGTCCGCCACCACCTGCTGCGGGTTCCCGCTGTTGGAGGTGTCCGCCTGCGGCTTCATCAATAGGTTGTGCGCCTCCTCGATGACCGTGAGGTGGAGGAGCCTGTTCTGCTGCGCCTTCTCGCGGTACTCCCTGTCATACGTGTACATGGACATGCGGTACTCATAGAGCGAGAGCATGAGCACCGACATGATGAGCGCCTTGTCCTTCGGGTTCGCGATCTTGCTCAGGTTCACGACCGCCGAGCGGTCGAACAGGTTCGGGTACCGCGTCGAGTTGTTCACGTTCAGTATCTTTCCGCGCTTGCCCCTGGTCAGGTACGTGAACCGCGTCTCCAGGGCGGCGCTCAGGTCGTCCTGCACCTTCTTGTCGTAGCCCCTGGCCGCTATGACGTCCCTGGCCGCCTTGATGACGCCCTCCAGCTTGGGGTAGTCCATGACGGGCTCCATCTCGCCGTCCAGGAAGGAGGGCCCCACGGAGTCCAGCACGTACTTGTACAGCGCCTCGTCTATCAGCACGGGGAGCACGTCCGAGGCCGGCAGGCTGGCGTTGAGGAGCGCCGTGACCTGCTCGCAGCGCGTCATCATGTCTATGGGGGCGCCCGGGGCCCCGGCCGGCTGGAACGGGTTCAGCTTGAGCGTCTCCAGCTCCGTCCCGTCGAGGCGCTCGATGCCGGGCATGTACACCTTGAACCTGAGCCTCTCCCTGTCCTCGGGGCTTATCGAGGGGTCCGCGTCCAGCCT
>WRCU01000290.1 GCA_009783805.1 Oscillospiraceae bacterium | reverse complement strand
TACCTATAGTACCTAATTATATGATGATATATAATAAAAAAATAATTACAGATTTAGGTCTTCGCGACCCTTTGGATATTTGGCTTGAGAATGGTTGGACATGGTATTCGTGGCTGGAAATGTTATTCACAATTCGTGCTGAAATTTATGGGCAAGATTTTATGTATTTTGGAGGGGAGCAGATTCCCTCTATGTTCGTTGCTACTAATGGCGTTGATTATGCAGTTATGGATGAAGAAGGACGATATATTTTTTCATTAGATGAAAAATATATAACTGCAATAAAATTTTACGAAAATCTTAATTCATTACATGGAATTGATATATATGAAAATAGGTTTAATCAATATGGATATACCGATATGATCTATAACGATAAATTTTTTACTTCATATTTTAATATTGAATATACGATAAAAATGGGGCGATATAAAACAGTTAACGGTAAGCTTACTGATGAAATCGAAATAATAGCCGAAGCTTCGGCGCGAAATACTGAGAAGGTTGGTATTATATGCGCACCAAGAGGTCCGGATCTCGATCCACTTGTATCGTCCAGGGATTTAACGAACCATATGGATTTTGTTAAGGTTGTTCCAATTACATGTAAAAATCCTAAGTATGCAGCCATGTACATTGATTGGATTATGGCCGACCACGATAACTACGCCGAGATGGTCGATTATGCGTTGGATAGACATTACGGCGATATTAAATATATAGATTACGGTACAGAATGGGCGGTAAATGCAACAGATGTTAGACCAAACCGTATGGGAGAGAAGTTAATGGAATTCATCGACGATTGCCCGATCGATGAATTGCTCATACCGTCAAACATAAAAATTTGCCAAGAATTAATCGATGAGTACGTAAACATATTTTATTGATATAAAAATGATATGAATCAAAAAAAACACCTCACCCAGTTGACAACCAACCTGACGGCGGTGTATGATCGTCCGCGTCATACGTTAACCGGCAATGATTTCCTGAAGGAGTGGGCGCGCCCCACTCCTTCATTCATGGATGGGCGGTGCTTGCGGGTTGGGCAAGGTAACGGACGCGGTGGAGGCCTTGGCCGGGCCCATCGCGGTGGGCATGGGGCTGGAGCTGGTGGAGGTTGAGCTCGTCCGCGAGGGCGGCGCGCAGGTCCTACGCCTGTGCATCGACAAGCCTGCGGGCGTGGGCCACTCGGACTGCGAGGCGCTCAGCAGGGCCGTCGAGCATGGCCTGGACGCGATCGACGCGATGCTCCCGGAGCCGTACACGCTGGAGGTGTCGTCCCCCGGCTTGGACAGGGTCCTAAAGAAGGACTCGGAATACGCGAAGTACTCCGGCGAGGAGGTCGAGCTGAGGCTGTATAAGGCCGTGGGCGGGCGAAAGAAGGTGACCGGCAGGCTCGTCGGTCTGGACGGTGGCCATATCGTCATCCTGGGCGCGGATGGGGCGGAGGCCCGGTATGAGAGGTCGGGGGTATCGTCCACGCGGAAGGTCCCTTCATACGGAATGTAAGGCGGGCGTTCGCCCTTTGGATCATGGCGATAAACATTAACGGTAAAGGGAGGGTCATATGAGAGGGTATGCCGGGAGGCCGCAACGATGAGGGGCGATGCGCGGAACGTCGACGCCAAGGCGGAGATGGTGAACGCACTGGGGCAGATAGAGAGGGAGAAGGGGATCAAGAAGGAGGTCCTCGGCGAGGCGATCGAGGCGGCGCTCCAATCGGCGTACAAGAAGAGCTTCGGCCCGAACCAGAACGTGAGGGTGGACTTCGACACCTCGACGGGCGACGTGCGCGTCTTCTCCATCAAGAGGGCCACGGCGGAGCCGGAGGACGAGGGCCTGGACATGGACCTGGCCAAGGCGCGCGAGATCGACGTCTCCTACGAGGAGGGTGACATGGTGGAGACCGAGGTCACCCCGAGCCAATTCGGCAGGATAGCGGCCCAGGCGGCGAAGCAGGTCGTGATGCAGCGGATCAGGGACGCCGAGAGGAACATGATATACGACGAGTTCCTGGCGCGGGAGAGCGAGATCATAACCGGGATCATCCAGCGCGTCGAGCGCAGGTGCGTGTACATAGACATAGGCAAGGCGGAGGCCGTGCTCCCGTACAGCGAGCAGGTCCCGGGCGAGGCCTACATATACAACAACAGGATAAAGGTATACGTCGCCGAGGTCAGGAAGACCGTGAGGGGCCCGCAAATAATCGTGTCGAGGTCGCATCCCGGGCTCGTGCGGCGGCTGTTCGAGATGGAGGTGCCCGAGATATACGACGGGACCGTGGAGATAAGGGGGATAGCCAGGGAGGCCGGGTTCAGGACCAAGGTGGCCGTCAGCAGCACGGACGAGGACGTGGAGCCCGTCGGGGCGTGCATCGGCGCGAAGGGGAACAGGGTCCAGTCCGTGGTCGATGAGCTCCGGGGTGAGAAGATCGACATCATCGAGTGGAGCGACGACCCGGTCGAGTACATAATGAACAGCCTCAACCCGGCGAAGGTGCTGGACGTGGAGATCTCCGAGGACGGCAGGACGGCCTTGGCCATCGTGCCGGACTACCAGCTTTCGCTCGCGATAGGGAAGGAAGGGCAGAACGCCAGGATGGCGGCGAGGCTGACCGGGTTCAAGATAGACATACGCAGCGAGACGCAGATGAGGCTGTCCATGGCGGAGCAGTTCCTCAACCTGGACGCGCCGTACGAAGGCGGCATAAGCCACGTGGAGAGCATGGAGGCGTACAGGGCCGAGGATGGCGGGGAGGAAGGCTACTACGGGGACGACGGCCCGTCGGGTGATGGGTACGCGGACGACGGCCTGTCGGATGGCGCGTACGGCGGGGACGGGCCCGACGGGGTAGGGGAGCCCGAAGCCGACGCGGACGGGGAGGTCGGCGCGGATTCGGACGTTGAGGCTGGCCCCGACTCGGTTGGCGCATTTGACGGGGATGGCGAGTCGGGGTATATTCTGGACGCGGGGACCGATGGCGCCTTGGCGGCGG
>WRCU01000289.1 GCA_009783805.1 Oscillospiraceae bacterium | reverse complement strand
GGCTTTGCTTGCGATATGCGCCTCACTGACTCTATTCATCCTCGTCCCGGCGTGCGGCTCGGACGGCGCGGACCTATCAGGATCGGGGAGGGGCGGATCGGGGGCCCCATCCGCGGGCCTCGGGTCCGGGTCGCCCGATGGGGGGGAGGGGAGCCCCGTAGGCGGGGGCGCGTCCGTAGCTGAGGCGGGGGGGGATGGCCTCGGCGATGCCGGGGACGGCGCGGGCGACTCCGATACGCCGGTCGAAGGGACCCCTGAGGCCGGAGGGTCGCATGGGTCGGCCGAATCCCCGCAGGCCCCCGACGGTGGGGAGGGGGGCGAAGCCGAGCCCAGCGTCCCGGTGAACCGGACGGGCTACGTCCCGGTCGTCGACTCACCGTACTCAACGGTCGACTGGGCGGCTTGGGAGCAATGCAAGGTGGGCCTGCACGTGCACACTAAGAACAGCGACGGCGCCGACACGCTGGCCGAGATGATAGAGGAGCACTATAGGAAAGGCTACGACATACTGGCGATCACCGACCACAACTTCCTGACGTCCGACTGGATAGGCGACCCCGGCGGCCTGGCCAACGCCAGGTTCGGGGAGATCCTGCTCGGGACTGACAGGGGGGGCAGGGGGATGCTGCAGATACCCCTGACCATAGAGCAGTCGGTGCACCATCACTTGAACACCTTCTTCACGGACTACGTGAACCCGAACGGCCCCAGCGCGTCGCTGGAGGCGTCCATCCAGGCGGCGGCGGACCAGGGCGGGATCTCCCACATAAACCACCCCGGCAGGTACACGGGCGGCGAGGCCCTGTGGGAGGCGGGCGAGGCGGCTTCCAACAAGCCGGAGAACATCGAGAGGTATGCGGCCATATTCCTCGAGAACCCTACGTGCGTGGGCATGGAGATAATCAACAAGCAGGACGGCGAGTCGTACAGCGACAGGATCCTATGGGACAACGTGCTCATGAGGACCGTGCCGGAAGGCAGGTATGTATGGGGCTTCTCCAACGACGACGCCCATTCGGCGTCCGCCGTCGGCTATAGCTACAACGTCATGCTGATGCCCGCCGTCGGGCTCGACGGGTTCCGCGCGGCGATGGAAGGCGGGAGCTTCTACGCGGTGGCCAGGGTGGCGAGGCGTGAGCAGGTCGGTAGGGGCCGGATGGACTCGTTCCCCGAACCGAGGATGACGTCGGTCATCGTGGACGGCGGGGCGGGCAGCATCACCATAGGGACGGAGCACGTGGAGTCGGTGGAGTGGGTGGCCGACGGGAAGGTGATACACGTCGGGGGGACGATATACCTGTACGAACACATGGACGAAATCAGCTGCTACGTAAGGGCGAACCTGATAGGCACGAACGGGGTCGCGTTCACGCAGCCGTTCGGCGTCTCGTTCAAGGAAGGCTGATCTGGGGGTTACGATGGCTAAGGGCAAAGCCAGGGTGATGTTGATCGCGTTCCACAACTCCAAGGCCATGGGCGTGAAGTTCCTGGGGATGGCATTGGAAAAAGCGGGTTACGAGGTGGACCTGGTCTTCTTCATGGGCTTCAACTCGGTCAGGCCGTCCGGGGCGTCCGAGAGGGAACTGGGGCTTCTGTCCGCCCTGATAGAGGAAAAAAACCCCGCCATCGTGGGCCTGTCCGTCATGACCTCGATCTACATGGAGACCGTGATGGGCGTGAATAAGCTGGTCAGGGGCCGCCCAGGTACCACCGTCGTTTGGGGCGGGGCATATGCCACCCTGGACCACGAACGGTGCATGGCCCATACGGACTACCTCATGCGGGGGGAGTGCGAGGGCGTCATCGCGGACTTCTGCGAAGCCGCGTTGGGGAGCATCGATTTTTCGGAGGTGGGCAACCTCGTATACCGGCGGGGTGACGGGTCGATCGCCGTAAACGGCTTGGTGCCCTTGAACGGCGACCTGGATTCGCTCGGCTATCCCGAGGTGGGGATGGGCGGGATGAGCTTCATCTACGACGACAGGCTGATCGGGGTCGACCCTCAGCTGCGCGGTCTCAACTATGAGACGGTGGCCAGCAGGGGATGCCCTTTCAAATGCTCATACTGCTCGTCCGCGAACTTCGCGAGGATGTACGAGGGCAGGGGGAGCTATGTGAGGACGAGGTCGGTGGGCCACGTGATGGACGAGCTCCGCATGGCGAAAGGGAAGGTCAGGCGGCTGAAGGTGGTGCGCTTTTGGGACGAAGTTTTTTGCACCAGGAAGGATTGGGTGGACGGCTTCACCGAAAGGTATCGGAAGGAGATAAACGTCCCGTTCGAGATATTCGTGCACCCTTTGCTCGTCAAGGGGGAGAATGTCCTGAAGATGAGGAAGGCGGGGCTGTATAAGGCCATAATGGGCATCCAGAGCGGGTCGCCCAGGGTCAGGAACGGCGCCTTCAACAGGCGGGAGACGAACGCTGAGATCCTTGAGGCCGCCAGGGCCCTGCATGCAGGCAAGGTCCCGCAGGTCGTCTACGATCTCATGCTCAGGCATGCCTTCGACGACCCGGAGGCGCTGAGGGAGACCTTCGACCTCTGCATGTCATTGCCCAGGCCGTTCGAGCTGCAGATGCACGGCCTCAACTACTACCCCGCGAACGACATCGTGGCGGCCGCGATCAGCCTCGGCCACTATTCCGAAGAAGAGATGGAGGCCATGATGTACGGCTCGCCCATGAGCCGGCTGTACGAGACCCACTGGGGGAGCAGGGAGAAGGACGGGGAGAAGGACTTTTGGTACCACCTCATCTACCTGACGCAATTCAAGTTCGCCAGAGGCAGGGCGGCGAGGCTGGCCAGACGCGGGTACGGGGCCAAGGGGGCCAAGGCGGCGCGCAGGTGGCACGGATTCTTCTCCCGGGCGTTCCGCGCCTATTACTACAGGAAGAAGGCCAGGCTGCTCCTGACTAGCTTATTAAGGAAGAGAAGGGGAAATAAGGCCATTGCTGAAGCTCCTGGGAAGTAAGCTGGACCGTTACCGCGGCATGGAGGTGGGCCAAAGGCGC
>WRCU01000288.1 GCA_009783805.1 Oscillospiraceae bacterium | reverse complement strand
GCTGGCGCTCCTCGCAATGACGGGCGAAGTGGCTCAGGATGACATAAGAGGTGTCATTGCGAGGAATGAAATGACGAAGGAATCTCGCCTTAATGGATTGCTTCGTCGCTGGCGCTCCTCGCTATGACGGGCTGGATTGCTTCGTCGCTGGCGCTCCTCGCAATGACGGGTTGGATTGCTTCGTCGCTGGCGCTCCTCGCGATGACGGACCTAAGGCTGGGTTCTTCGCAATGACGGACCTAAGGCTGGGCTCCTCGCAATGACGGGCCTAAGGCTGGGTTCCTCGCAATGGCGGGCTCAAATACTCCTTCAGCTTGTCCATGACCTCGATTATGTCGATGGGCTTGCCCACGTGGCCGTTCATCCCCGCGGCCATGCAGTTCTCCACGTCCTCCTTGAAGACGTTGGCGGTCAAGGCGATGATGGGGATCGTCCCCGCGTTCGGCGCGCCCGACGCCCTTATGCGGCGCGTGGCCTCGTACCCGTCCATCTCCGGCATCTGTATGTCCATGAAGACCATCTCATATCGGCCCGGCGCCTCGAGGTACCTCCTCACGGCCTCCACGCCGTTCTCGGCGCAGTCAATGGTGAGCCTCGTCGGCTCCAGCAGAGCGAGCATGATCTCGCGGTTGATCTCCACGTCCTCCGCGAGCAGGATCGTATGGCCCTCGTAGACGCCCTCATCGCCGTCGTCGGCCGCCTCCTCCGCCCGCCGGCCCCTCACCCCGAAGCGCTCGCACACGATCTCGGCGATGACCGAGGGGAACAGCGGCTTCTGCAGGAACTTGTCGACCCCAACCTTCCTCGCCTTGCCCACGATGATGTTGTACTCGGCGGCGGAAGTCATGACTATGAAGGATTCGCCTTCCTTCAGGGCCCTCCCCTTAAGCGCCTCCGTCAGCTCGATGCCGTCCATGCCCGGCATCTTCCAGTCGATGAAGTACATGGTGTACGACTCGCCGGACTCCAGCAGCCTGAGCGCCTCGGCGCCGCTCTCGGCTATGTCGCAGCGTCCCCCGAACTTCTGAATTATCCCCTTCAGGTCATTTAATATGTACCTGTCGTCGTCGACGGCCAGGACGCGTATCGCGCCCCAGTCGACTTCGCACTCGGGGACGTTCTCATCCACATCCATTCGCCCCATCCTCACGGTGAACGTGAACGTGGCGCCTTTGCCCAATTCGGACTCGACCCATATGGCCCCGCCCATCATCTCGATGATGCTCTTCGAGATCGCCAGCCCCAGCCCCGTGCCGCCGAATTTGCGCGACGTGTTGCTCTCCGCCTGCTGGAACGACTGGAAGATCTTGGCCTGCTGTTCCGGCGAGATCCCGATGCCCGTGTCCGTCACGGAGACCTTTATCTCGCACGCGCCGTCCGCCTCACCCAGGAAGTACGTGTGGAGGCCTATGAAGCCGCCGTCGGGCGTGAACTTCACCGCGTTGCCCAAGAGGTTCGTGATGACCTGGGCTAGGCGCTGGTTGTCGCCGAACAGGTGGCGCGGGATGCTCCTGTCCACGTATACGGACAGGTTCTGCTTCTTCTCGTTCACGCGGAAGGTCGAGATGTTCACCACGCCCATGAGGAGCTTCTCGAAGTTGAACCCGGCGGGGGACAGCTCGAACTTGCCCGACTCGATCTTCGAGACGTCGAGGATGTCGTTGATGACCCCTAGCAGGTGGTTTGAGGCGTCCTCTATCCTCATGAAGCTGTAGTCCTTGCGCTCGACCTCGTCGGAGCCCTTGCCGATGTTGGTCATTCCGATGATGGCGTTCATAGGGGTGCGTATCTCGTGGCTCATGTTCGCGAGGAAGTTGCTCTTGGCCTTCGACGCCACCTCCAGGGAGTCCATCGTCTCCTGCAGGGACCTTATGTAGTTCGCGATGAATGCGTTGAATATGAGGAAGATGAAAAGGATTATCACAATAACGACAAGGAAAAGCACGGTTATGGGGGTATAATAGTCGCTTATCATGTCTTCCATATACGCGACGGTGTACCATTCGAGCGTAGGCACCGTCCCTATCGCCGTCTCCCCGCGCTGGGCGTCTATCGTAACCGTCTCGTTCGGCGCGAGCGAGGTCGCCATTCCCATTATGTCGATCCCTAAAAAATCCAGCACGTCTGTTATGTGCGCCTTCCCGTTCACCAGCTCGAGGTCCTTGGCGCCCGTCACCTCGCCGGCCGCGTTGAAGAAGAACAGCTCAGTGCCTTCCTTGATGTGACCGTAGACGAAGTCTATGAACACCGACAGCTCGATGCCCGTCCCGACCATCCCTATGGGCCGGCCCGCCCCGTCGAAGACCGGCGCGTTGATCCATAGCCTGACCATGCCCAGCTCGGGGTTGTAGTTTATGTTGAAGTTGAACCTCTCCGTCTCGTGGAGGGTCATCTTGTACCAGTAGCTGTCGGGGTCGTCCGCGTCGAGCACGTAAGGCTCGCTGCCGTCCAGGTAGAAGATCCTGTCGATGTCGTTCACCCAGAAGATCATGTCGGACGAGAAGGCCTTGCGGTAGGACTCCAGCTCCTCGAACGCGTCCCTCTCGAGCGCGGCGTCGCCGGGGTCCTGGAAGTACCGAACGATAAGCGGGGAGTTCGCAAGCTTCATTACGATCGCTATCTCCGAGTTGACGGACGACTCCAGCTGGATCCGCTCGATTTCGAGCATCTGCGACAGCTCGTTGCCTTTGCCCGACCTGATTATGTGGCGCATGGAAAGGACGAAGGCTATGCTTCCGCTGATGAGGATTATCAAGAATAGCGTGACGGAGAATATAATGAACCTGTTTTTTATCCGCGGCCTGCCGCCGGTGGTTGGCTTCTTCATCGGGCCCTCGGGCATGGCTTGGTTGATGGCGTGCGGGCGTATCCCGGGAGGGCGGGACACGAGCCTTCGGCTACATCCTCAAGGCCCATCATACCACGTTTCGCGCGGGATTGCCGCGTCGCTGGCGCTCCTCGCTATGACGGTAAATGGTGTCATTGCGAGGAATGAAATGACGAAGCAATCCATTGACGCTGGCG
>WRCU01000287.1 GCA_009783805.1 Oscillospiraceae bacterium | reverse complement strand
CGGGTAACATAAAAATGCCGCCCAACGCGGAGCACCTACTGAGCGAGAGCAGCGGGGCCTTGGCGTTGGCCGGGTAACATAAGAATACCGCCCAACGCGGAGCACCCGCCGATTTATGGGTTCTCCAGGTGGAAGGCCTTGATCCTCTCCTCCATCTCGACGAACGTATCGATTATGTAGGGGTCGAAGTGGGTGCCCTTGTCCTTGTTGAGTATGCCCAGCGCGTCCTCGTGGGTCATGGCCGGCTTGTACACCCTCGGGCTGACCAAGGCGTCGTAGACGTCCACGATGGCTATTATCCTCGCCGAAAGGGGTATGTCCTCCCCGGCCAGCTTGTCGGGATAGCCCGACCCGTCCCACTTCTCATGGTGGTGCCTGCATATGTCCTTCGTGTGCTTCAGGTAAAGGGCGTCCTCCTTTTGCATCATCACGTCGATTATGTTGCTCCCTATAATGGAGTGGGTCTCCATTATGGCCCTCTCCTCGGGGTCGAACTTGCCGGGCTTCAACAGGATGTGGTCGGGGATGCCTATCTTGCCTATGTCATGGAGGGGCATGGCCTTGATCATGATCAAGTAGTCGTTGTCGGTCAGCTCCTTATAGTACTTCGTCTTGGTGAGGAGCTGGTCTATTATGAGCTTCGAGAGCAGCTTCGTCCGAGTGACGTGCTGGCCCGACTCCAGGTTGCGGTACTCGATTATGGTCGCCATCGACTCGAGCATGCGCTCGCGGGTGCTCATGAGCTCGGCGACCTTCTCGCTCACCATTATCTCCAGGTTGTCCCTATACTTCTTGAGCTCTATCTGTATGTCTATCCTGGCCTTGACGACCTCGGGGTTGAACGGCTTGGAGACGTAGTCGACCGCGCCGGACTTGAGCCCTTTGGTCTCGTTGATGTCGGAGCTGTCGGCGGTGATGAATATGACCGGTATGTTGGCGGTCTGCGCGTTGTTCTTCATGATCTCGAGCACTTCGTAGCCGTCCATTTCCGGCATCCTGATGTCGAGGAGGACGATGTCGGGCAGGGGCTTGCCGGAGAAGAGGTGGTCTATCGCCTCCACCCCGTCGCAGGCGTTGAACGTCTCGTAATCGTTCTCCAGGATATTTTCCAGGATGAGCCGGTTGATTTCGACGTCGTCTACTATAAGGACTCTTTCCATCATTGTCCGCTCCCGAACGCTAGGCTATAGGTCGGCCGTTTGATCCGCCGGCTTACATGCTCGCGCTGATTATCTCGGATATGTACTTTTTCGTGGTCTCCAACGTCTCCTCGAGGTTGTTGTTGGAAACTTCCTTGAAGTCGGCGCCGGACTTGAGCTGCGACTCTATCGAGGCGGAGGTCTCGAACACAAGGTTAAGGGAGAGGTTGGCGGCCACCCCCTTCAAGGTATGGGAGGCGTGTATGGCCTTCTCCATGTCCTCCGCTGCGATCGCGGCCTTCAGGTCCTCATAGACGTTGTTGGCCAGGAAGCTCTTCAGCAGCGTGTTGTACAGCTTCCTGTTATTCTTCAGCCTGGAGAGGGCGCCTTCCACGTCGATATACGGTAGGTATGACATATAGTCTGTTTCCAACCCCTTTTCATCGTCTTTTGTATGGGCTTGGCCGCATTCCATGGCCTGGGCGACGGATGGCGCGACGCAATCGTTCCCAATGCCCATGTTCCGGCTTTTTCCGCTTTTTGTCAACACGTCGTTTCCTTTTGGGCCGTGCGGGTGGAGCGGCAGGGTGATCGTGAAGGCGCTGCCCTTGCCTTCCTCGCTGGAGACCTCGATGGTCCCGCCCATGTGCCCGACGATCCTCTTGCTGATGGAGAGGCTGAGTCCCAACCCCCCGTACTTCCTCGATATGCCGCCCTCAGCCTGCTCAAATACTTCGAAGAGCCTGCCCTGCGCCTCGGCCGAGATGCCTATCCCGCTGTCCCTGACGACCGCCTCGATGAGGCAGGTCGCCCCGCTCACCCCCACCCTACCCACCGTCAGGGAGACCGACCCGCCCTCGGGGGTGAACTTGAATGCGTTGGATAGGACGCTGGTCAATACTTGGTAGACCCGCGTCTCGTCGCCGACGTATACGCCCAGCGCGTCCTCGTCCACGTCATGGTTGAATGACTGGCCCTTGGCCTCGGCCTTGGCCTTGGACTCCCCGATGGCCCTCCCGACCAGCGATCCCATGTCGAAAGGCTCATTCACGAGGCTGAACCGGTTGGACTCGATGCTGGACATGTCGAGCAGGTCGCTCAGTATGGACATGAGGTGGTCAGAGGCCTCGCCGACCTTGCATAGGCATTCCTTCACCTTCCCCACGTCATCCAGCGCCATGCCTATCCTGGTCAGGCCCACTATGGCGTTCATGGGCGTCCTGATCTCATGGCTCATCCTGGACAGGAACTCGTTCTTGGCCATCTGAGCCTTCTTGAGCTCGTCCAAGGTCTCGCGCAGGCTCTCGATGCCGCCGCCGGCGTCATCGCCGTACCCCACCTCCTCCGGGCCGTAGCCCCGGTGCTGGAGGTACAGGCCCACATAGTCGCAAATGAACCTGAAGTACTCAGCCTCGGCCTCGCCGCTTGGGCCGGGCTCTGGTCTGCCTTCTATGATGAGGCCGACGGGGGCCTCGCCGGCGTATATGGGATATACGATAGGCCCGGGATCGGCCCCGCCGTAGGCTAAGCCCGCCAGGGCCTCCGTTGGCCGCATAACGCACCTTTCGCCGTGCCTCGCCGCCCCCAGCCTCGCCGCCGCGTCCTTGGCGAACTCCGACAGCGGCCCGTCAGAGTAGAACCTGACCGCACCGACGCCCGACCCTCCCGTCGGGTCCATCAGCTCGCAGACGCCCCATCCCAGCTCGGCGCGGAAGACGGCGATGCGGAAGGGCATGGGCGGCACGGGCGCGCCGTCGCCGGACAGGAGCCGCCTGAGCGTGTCCTCGGTTCCGCCGTCCCACATGATGGCTTGCCTGAAAAGGTAGAATGATGAGTATGGGCTACCCATTGATCGACCGTCCATTCCGCGTCCGCCTCGGCCGTCCCG